>JAGAZW010000068.1 GCA_017939855.1 Clostridia bacterium
CGGCATCGGTACGGGTATATGTTCTGCCGGGGGCGTATGTTACGGGGATAAAGGTTTTATTAACAGCTCCGCAATAAGTTCCCCAGCTATCGGCGTCATACACATAAATATTATAGCCGCTCTGGAGGGTACAGGAAGCGCCCTCGTCAATAATTATCCGGGTACCGGGAAGCATGGCAACATCCTGAGAAACGCTTACATTGCATCCACTCTTTGCATGAACGGTGATATTGCCGTTTATGGGAAGAACATAGTCCTTAGAATTGATATCGGACATACCCATATCCATAGATACACCGGCAATATCCATATTACCGTTTACCTCAATCATAAGGCGGTCGGTAGTTCCGTCATAACGTTTAACAACATAACCGCTGGTAAGGTTAAACATAGCGCCGCTATTAGAGATAAATCCAAGGGAGGTTGCCCAGTTTCCGCCCTGCATATTTACGGTAGAGTAGCTATACTCGGTAGCACCTGAATAGAGGGTCATGGGAACCTCAATATTCTGAACATAATACTGAGAGCTTATGAAAACCTTATTCTTCATACTGGTTGCCTGGTCGCCGCCACGGAAGTCCATAATCTGGAAGTTTTCATATACCTTGGCGCCACTGTTTGCAGTAACGGTACCGCTACCTGTTATAAAGCCGTAGGCATAAAGAGCGCCGCCGTTGTTAACGGTAATGTTACTGCCATCATTCATTCTGATAAAACTTACAGCACCTGTGGGAGATCCACCGCTTTCCCTTGCACCATTGGTATTCTGATGCTTGGCGGAAAGGCTAATGGCACCGTTTACAACAATCTTTGCACCGTCCTCCAATGTGAGTGTACGGTAGGCATAGGGTGTTTTGTATTGGTCATAAGGGACACTAAACGACGCTGTTGTATACATAGTGTTGGCACTGTCGAAAGGAATAAGCAAGGTAACTCCTGCAGGAATGGTATAGGTTCCTTGGTGGAGGGTTGCATTATTGAGAAGCACCATATTTTTGGATGTACCCGCTGCCGCAGCACTTGCAGCTGCGTTAAAGTCATCGAATATATGAGTTATAGCCGATACATTATAATGTGTACGAGTTCCGCCGCCGAAGCCATATATTCCTAAACTTTCGGAGGTAGTGGTGGTTGTACCCAAAGCAAAGTGAGCGCCCGACTGGCTATCGATAAACATTGCTTTAACGGTGGTATTCTTTGAGGGAACAAATGCATAGGATGCCGCAGAAGAATAAAGGCCACCTGTGGATTTATCTACCCAACCCAGGAAGGTTACACCACTTGCGGGTGTTGCTACAAGCGCAGAGCCATCACCCGATATTTCAACGGTATCACCCGAAGCTACCGCATTACCGCCAACGGTAACACTACCTAAGCTGCTGTCGAATTCGAAGGTTATATCCGCATCCACTATAGCGGCATAGGTGAAGTTACTTAAAGTAAGGGTAGCAGTGTTGTTCGAAAGTGCCTTTTTGCCCTTAATGGACATAGTAACAGAAGCACCCGATTCAAGGGCAAGTTCCTTGGTGCCGCCGGCACTGCTTTCGCTGAACGAACTGTAGTTTGAAGCGCTGTAAGCAAATGTTATTTTTGCTTTTGTTGTAGTTTCGTTCTTGATTGTCAGCGTGTTGGTAGTCTGGCTTAACAAACCGCCCTTGGCAGTTGCAGTTACGGTATTACCCGACACACTTGTGGTGGATGTACCGGTGACCGAAACCTGACCGTCTAAAACGGTTACGGTTGTGGCGGCAGATGCTGTGAAGATACCTATGGGTATTACAGTCATAAGTAGCATCACTGCCAATAAAACAGATAACAGTCGCCTTGTTAACGTTTTGGCCATAGTTAATTCCTCCATTTTACTTATGTTATTCGAAAAAATTTGCCTTCTAATTTATATAAATCACACACACTTAAATATGTTGTGAATTATTTTAAATATTCCTTATATGATTTTTTTGTATCGGCTATCCTTACGCAGTGGTGAGTTTTTTGTTTTTCTTTTGTCGGGTCTCTGCGCCAGTCTCCGTATTTCTGAGTTAAATACTCGTCATAGTTTTCGGGAATTATCACCCGAAGTCCCTCGAAGGTTGCCTGTGTACCTTTGCCGTACTGGTTTTTTTGAGCATATTCTAAACTGCCCTGCCAGTTTCCGTGATTACACCAAATATCACTGGTTTGAGTCGGGTAACTCGAAATAAAGGCTTCATACCTACCTATATTGGAAGCCGAGGACGAATATGCTCCAAACAGTTTATTTGCAAATAACACCAAATTGGTGCGAATCGCTTTAAAATTGAATCTTTGTTTATAAGAAACTGCCCTTATCCTCTCAAAGTGCATTTTCTTCTTCTCAAAATTCCTTTGCTCTTTTTGTCCCTTTGGATAGCCATCTAAGGGAAAAACATCAAGATATATACCATGATTGATGTTAAGGTGTGCTACACCCTCCTCAATCCAGGTAGTTTCAGAATTTCGAATTTTACTGATAACAGAAGGAAACTCGGGGTCTGTTTTATAATTTTGCAAAAACAGATTTGATGGTAAATATCCGGGCGCTTCTTTTACAAAAATATCATAATCCTCTCTCGGCAGACAGACATCAATATCGTCATCCCAAGGAATGAAGCCTTGATATTTTACTGCACCCAACACACTCCCGCAGCAAAGATAATACCTTAAATTAAGTTTTTCACATACGTCTATAAAGACTTTAAGCAGTTCTAATTCCACTGTCTGATATTCGTTCAGAAACTTTCACCGCCTTTATGCAAAATAATCTTCGCTTCGTTTATTTGAATTCAGCCTTTTAACCCTGATGCGTTCTAAAAGGGCAAAAAGACTATATAATCTGCACCTTAAAGTAAATCTTAGGAAATTATCGTAGTATCCTCTTATACCGCCCTCATCAGTTTTTGCTTTTAACACTGACGCCTTAAAATAAGGTGTTTTTTCAAATTTTACTACAATGTTTTTTATCTGTTTTACCGTTGGAAAATTAAGATTGTTTACACAAGAGAAGAGCAGATTTAATGTCATTCTCTCTAAAAAGCAAACGGCACTTCTTTGAGTATTTGCCATATACTTCTGTGCCAAATCGATAAAATGGCAACAACGGTCGGAAATATCGTTGTCGGTATGACCTTTAGTGATGGAAGATGCCCGTTGACGGTATTTATAAAAAGGTTTACCAACCGATGAAACTTTAAAAGCATAACAAAAATATCGAAGATTGAACCAGAAATCTTCCTGTGCTACTTTACGCTTATCCTCAAACAACAGACCGTTTTTCTTAATAATATCGGCTTTATAAACCCTATTACAACAAGAATCTAAAGCGGCTTCATAATAGGAAACCGTATCGCTTCCCGGGGACAAAACACCGTCTTTATACCTTTGGGAAACGGTAACTGTTCCGGTTTTATTGAATAATTGGAAATTACATACCGCCATATCGGAGCCGTCTTTTTCCATTCTGTCTATCAACACGCTATACATTTGTTGGAGTATTGCATCGTCGGAATCAATAAAACTTATGTATTGGCCTTCTGCAACAGCTAACCCTGCATTTCGAGCAAAGGGAAGTCCTGCATTTTCTTGATGGATAACCTTTATATTGCTATATTCTTCAGAAAATCTATCGCAGATTTGAGGGCATTTATCGGTTGAGCCGTCATCTACAAGAATTATCTGTGTATCAGGATATGTTTGCGAAAGCAGAGAGTTTACGCATTCCTCCAAATAAGGCTCTACATTATATACGGGTACTACAATACTTAATTTTCTGTTTTCCGTACCGTACTCCCCCTATGCCATATAAATTTCAGCTTTGTTCTATCATCTAACGGCTGCATTGCTAAGAACAAAAGCCTTATCCAGAGTTTTCCTAAAATAATACTTGTGTTCAGTTCCATAAAGAGCGAGAAGAAAACTACCAATTCTATAAGCACATACGCCGAAAAGAGATTCCCTGTCTTCTTAACCGCACTGTTAAAGGTTATGGCTAAGAATGTCATAATCATTGCAAGAACGGGGGTACCTATAACGCCAAAATGGGCTATGGACTGAGCAGTCAAAGGGCAAATAATGTCGGTACGACCTACACTCGACTGGAATATGGCGGGTGTAGAATATGTGTCAAATTCAAAAAACGAACTTATTATCGGAACACCTGAAAACAGGTCGGTTAGTGTAGAACGGATTCCTTGCGATGCAGGAACATCGTCGAAAATATTTAGTGCGGTGGTAATATTTCTCATTCCACCGAAATACTCGGTAAAATGCTCCAAATTAAGATATTCGCTAACAAAGTTCGAAGCCGATATCCGAACACCGAATTTTATGAAACTGCCGAGTATAACAGCAATCAGCAAACCAACTGTACCCCAGATAAAAATCAAACGCTTTTTGGTTGGAAACAGTCTTAAAAGTACGTATAAAATTGCAAGTCCGCAGGATATTATTTGCCAACGCCTTACATTCTCATTACTGATAGAATTGAAAAGGACATAATAAACGCCTACTGCCGCTGCAAATATGAAACCGATTATGTTTATATATGGGGATCTATCCTTAAATTTGCTCAACTGGATAAGCAAAAATACAAACAATACCCATATTCCCATTGTAAATAAAATTTCTACTATTCCTAAAGTGCTGGTTAATTTCTCAACATCCAAGGAGACGCTGAAGCGGGTTATAAGGGAGGGGAAGACAAGTAAAATAGGTACAAGCAATACCAATATACAAAGGTTTGGCACTCCAAGCGGCGCCATCAATTTTGTAGCAGATTCACCCTCAAGTTTTTCCACATTCAGTTTGTGACCGAAAATTTCAATTACCAAGAATACCCCGAAGAGTTCGTAAATCAGATAGTATACACATTTATGGTCAAAACTGTACCCTTCTCCGCTATTAAGAGCTAATGCGATAATAACGGGATACAATATATATCTGAAAAATGCCGATATATTTATAATGGATAAAGAAATATTATTCAAATACTTGCGGTTTTTTAGCGACAGAAAAAACAATACACCATAGGTTAAGGGTAACAAAGCAAGTATTCTGTTTTCACTCGTTTTAAGCAAGAGACATATAAGGATAGCTGTAAAGCTGCTGATAAAAACAATTATAGAAAAAATACGTGTATAAATTGTTCCGCCTAAACTTAGTTTTGCTCTCATTCACCCTTTTCCCTTCGAAAACGTTGACATAACTTTGATGTTAACCGTTTTTTTATTTTTTGTCTGCCGATGTAACAGTTTCTTTTGCAGTAATCTTCGAAATTTCGTTTCCCGATACTTTTTCATAGATAAACTCAAGTTTTTGGGCGGCGGATGCTATATCGTATCCGCTTTTTTCCATTGCGTCGTGTATTACCAAAGAAGAAGCTTTGTCGCAGTTTTTCCTTATATTTTCTAAAGCATTGACCCAATTATTGCAGTTCTCCAAAAGGGGCAGAAATTTCACCAAACCTGCTCCGATATCAAGTGTTTTATCAATGTTTTCACTTAAAAGACATTTTGTTCCTGAACTTTGCGCCTCTATGCTTACTACCGGCAGACCTTCGTGAAGAGATGGCAAAATAAAGACATCAAACATCTTCATTAAAACAGGAATATCATTTCTCACACCCAAAAAGACAGCATTTTCTTTAACGCCTGACTGATCTGCCAAATCTTCTATTTCCTTTTTATCTGGTCCGTCACCAACTAAAACAAATTTTGCTGAAGGCTCAATTTTCGCATATTCACTCATAAGTTTTATAATAAACGGATGATTTTTAGGTTTTGAAAAGTGACCGATGTGACCTACTATAAAGGGACAATCTTCTAAACCTAATTCTTTTTTAAGGTTTTGAACATCCTGTTGGCTGACATTTTTAAATAAGTTATAATCAATTCCGTTTGGCAAAAATGTGAATTTCCCCGTGCCGAAACAAAAGTTACCCGCCATAACGCCGCAGGAAAGTCTATAATCAGAATAGCGGTTTGCCATATGCTTGAATATGGGCATAAAAAGATTATGTTTAGGATTTATGCACTTGGTTGTATGGGCGTGGCAAATAATCTTTCTAGCCCCCAACTCCCTGAACGCTTTTGCATAAAGACCTGTGATATGACCAATATGTATATGAACGATATCATAGGATTTGACATCTATGCTTTCGCTTATCCGCCTTTTATACCCTTTAAACCCTATCTGACCGATAGTTTGTATGTCATAAATGCGGCATCCCTTTTTCTCTAAGTCCTTAGCATATTCCTCCGGTTTACCGTGACTTATAAAGTCAAACATATACTTATCGGTATCTAAACTGTTAAAATAACTTACAACGTTTTTTTCAACACCGCCATAGGCTAAAACAGGAACGACCTGAAGAATTTTTAATCTTTTTTTCTCATTAGCAGACTCAATGGCTATACGCATATAGCATTATCCTCGGTAATATTTATGTTATTCTTTAACCTGCTTTTATGCAGTCGTTTATAGATAAATGTTGGTACTAGCCCTAATGTTATAGGACGCAGTGCATATATTTTTTTAAATGTAGACAAATTCAGCTCATTTACTGCAAGAATTATAAGCCTCGCTTCGTTTATTCTGAATCTGAATTTTCTTCTTTTTATGGCGTTTCGGTCATCACGCATTTTATAAAGGGGCTCCGATAAAATGTAACCTTTAAGACCTGCCGCATACATTTTTATCCATAAATGCCAATCTTCTACACGCAGAAACTTTTTTTCTTCGCTGTAACCGTTTACCGTAGCGTACGCATCACGTCTTGCCATAACTGTAGCATGTGAAAACTGGCTGCCATGCACAAAATCAGCTTTTTGAGGTTCTCTGTCCCCTTCGCCGCAACCGAAAATACCCTCTTCGTCAAAATAAAACATAGGACTTCCCACAAAAGAATACTCCGGATTTTTATCCAAAAAATCTACTTGTTTTTCGAAACGATGTTCAAGAGAAATATCGTCCCCATCCATACGGGCTATATACTCACCCTTTGCCTTTTTGAGACAACGGTTTAAAGTATAGTTAAGACCCATATTTTTATCATTTCTAAGTAAAACTATATTACTGTGATTTAGAGCGAATTTTAATGCTTTTTGATATGTGTTGTCCGTTGAACAGTCGTCACACATAATAATCTCAAAGTCGGTATAACTTTGACTTAGTATCGAGCTTATTGCTTGGTCTAAGGTATCCGAGCAATTATAAATACCCATAATTACAGATACTTTAACCATTTGTACCACTCACCGATTTCAACATATTTTCACGGTCCAGAATTATTTGTCTGAACAATTCCTCTTGCTCAAATGAGGTAGCGGCAAATTCTGCACCACACTTTGCAAACTTAATAATCTTATCCCGATTATCATAAAGATAAAGCATTGATTTAAACAACGCATCGGCATCTGCCTTCGGTACAACAAGACCCGTTTCATTCTTTAACATAGCATTAATCGGACCGGGTATATCGGTTACAATAGTGGCAAGTCCCATACTCTCGGCTTCAATAACGGTTGTTCCGAAGCCCTCACGATAACTTGGTAGCAGATAAACATCCGCAGCAGCAAGATATTTTTCCACCTCGTTTGTAAATCCGCAATAAATTACCCTTTTTTGATTCTGTGACCAGTTTAAAAGCCTTTTATCCAAAAATTGTTCGTTTTCAAGTTCACCCACTAAAAGAAGATACGTATCTTCCTTTAGCTCATTCATTTTTTCAGCCGCAACCAACAGTTCGTTTATCCCTTTGTCCCTGCCGATTCTGCCCACAAATATGTATACCAGAGCATCTTGCGGTATTTCATATTTTTGTCTTATTTCCGCTTTGAAAACATCTCTTTTTGAAATGTCAAATTTTTTAAGATTAACCCCACACGCACTGCCATTCCAAATAACAGCTCCTTTTTCTTTTGTATAGAGCCCTTCTGAAATGCTGAAATTCAGATTACTTATACTGTCGGGCTCAATACGTGTAGAGTTTCTGCAAACCATTTTTTCTATTGTTTTGAAGATAAATCGTTTGAGTCCCGTAAATCCCACATACACTATACCCCACTGACAATAAAGTCTTACAGGTATTTTTGCAACCCTTGCGGCGATGGAAGCATAACACGACGCATTAGGTGTGGAATACTGGACCAAATCGAATTTTTCCTGTTTGAACAAACGGCGTAATTTTCCTATAACCTTTATGCCGTCAAAAGAAATTCCTCGTTTCATAGGAACAGGATGATAATGAATATATGATGGAAGCAAACTCTTAAATTCATCATCATTATCACAAATAAAATGTATTTCAAAACTCCCCGTTTTGTGCATAGCATCTGCCAATTCTAAAACAAAGGATTTTAATGTGATCGACGCAGTTGTTACAAAACAAACTTTGTACATTACTTATTTATCGACCTTTCTTGCAGGTATACCTAAATAGGTGCCACTTTCGCATAAATCCTTGGTGACGACGGCTCCTGCACCTATTATAATGTTCTCACAGATACTTTTATTGTTGCTTACAACTGCACCTATGCCAACCCATGTACATCTGCCTACTTTTACTGTACCGCCTAAATGAGCGCCAACAGAGATATGAGCAAAGTCAGAAACGATATTATCATGATCAACCGTAGCAGCAGTGTTAATTATGCAACCATTTCCTATCACACTTCCGGGGTTTATAATTGCTCCCGCCATTACAACAGTGCCTTTTCCTATTTTAACATTCTCGGCAATAATCGCTGATGGATGAACTAAGGTAACAATTTTAAGACCGTTTTTTTCAAAATTACGGTAAATCCTCTCCCGATCTACGAAATCACCGATTGCTATAATAAAGTCCCATTCTTCGTAGCCACTGAAGCGGTCTGATTGGCCCACAACGGGATAACCCACAAAACTTTTAACATCAGGATCGTCGCACAAAAAAACTATATCAGTATATCCATTAAGCTTCGCAACATCAGCAACAACCTTGGCGTGTCCTCCCGCCCCGACAATAACTATCTTTTTATTCATGAATAGCCCCTTGCAGTTTATTTTCATTGCCCATAAATTCTTCCATCGTTACCGAAGTGGAAGAGGTTATGTCAGCACGTTTTAAAACCCTGCCGACGGTTTTGAACAAAATTTTCATATCACCTGAAAAAGTTATATTATCCACATATTTAACATCATAGTTGAACTTTTTGTCCCAATAGATAGAATTTCGACCGTTGATTTGAGCAAGACCTGTAATGCCCGGTCTAACCTCTAAACGCCTTGCCTGATGTTCGTTATAACGAGAGTTATAACGCATATATAGGCACCTCGGACCTACCAAACTCATATCAAATTTCAACACATTTAAAAAGGACGGAAGTTCATCAAGACTGGTACTTCTGAGCATCTTTCCGAATTTATCAAGTCGCTCTTCGTCCGGTAATAAAGCGCCATTACTATCAGTTTTATTTGACATTGAACGGAATTTATATATGTAGAAAGGCTTTCCGTCTTTTCCGGCACGTTCTTGCTTAAAAATTATGGGAAAACCCAACCTAATTCCTACAATTATCCCCACCACTAACAAAATCGGGCTTAATAAAACAAGAGCCAAAAGTGCAAGGGTAAAGTCAAGCGGACATTTTATGTAACTTTCGTAAAAACCCTTTTTGGCTTTTACGGTGTTCTTTTCACTCATAATCCTCACATGCCCCCATCTTACCTTTCTTTAAATTAAAAAATTAAACCGGGTTTTAATATAGCTGGGAATTTGCAGATAAAAACTATTCTTTTTCTTTATAGAAAAGATCTATAACAATTTCTTTAACAGAGGTTTCATCGGGGTAAAATTCCATAAACTCTTCACCCTTTTTGAGTTCACCCTCGATTTCGATTATTCCCTCATACTTATATGAGGTAATCTTTTCGAAAACCTCCTGCAGTTTAGTAGCCGAACGGTTTGATACCAGGAAATCAGACATCTTATACGTCGCTTCGGCTATAAAATTTTCATCGTTTTGAGCATATGCCTTGGTTTTTTCAAACAACGCGTTCAAATACTGCCTTTGACGTTTCATACGGTTTTCATTGGAACTATCCTCCAAGCCGTAACGGGTGCGCACATAATTAAGGGCGTGTTCACCTATAAGGGTTACCTTTTCGCCCTTTATTAATGTGTCATCGATACCCGAAAAATCATCAAGCACCTGAACCTCAACGCCTGATACAAGGTCGGTCATAACAGGAACCGCATCCATTGTGAGCGATGCATAATGATTAACATTAATATCCATAAGAAGCTTGGAAACAGAATCTGCAACATTCCGACAGCTCACTTTTTTTCCATTGCCATAGGTATGAGCAAGTGCTAACTGTTTTGTAAC
>JAGAZW010000069.1 GCA_017939855.1 Clostridia bacterium
AAGGGCTGATATTTTTGCTGTATATTGGAATTGATTTGGGAACATCTAATGTAAAATTACTTTTAGTTAACAAAATGGGAGAAATTTTAAAAACGGTTTCCCGTGATTATGATGTTATTTTCCCGCATACAGGATGGGCAGAACAGAATCCTCTTGATTGGTGGGATGCGGTGTGTGACGGAGTTAAAGAGTTAATTGCCGATACTGATAGTTCTAAAATTGCGGGTATTGGTTGCGGTGGACAAATGCACGGTCTTGTTGCTCTTGATGAAAATGATGAAATTATAAGACCTGCAATACTTTGGAATGACAGTCGTACGCAGGAACAGGTTGATTATTTAAACACAATTATTGGAAAAACTGCTCTCTCCGAAATGACCGGAAATATTGCCTTTGCAGGATTTACGGCTCCAAAGCTTTTATGGATGCGCAAAAACGAGCCTGATAATTTCAATAGAATTTCAAAGATAATGCTTCCAAAGGACTATATAAATTATAGGCTGACAGGAGTACATACAACCGATTTTTCCGATGCATCGGGCACATTGCTTTTAGATGTTGAGCATAGGTGTTGGAATGAAGATATGCTTAAAATATGCGGAATATCTGGCGAGGTTATGCCACAGCTTTTTGAAAGTTACGAAGTGATTTCTACCGTATTACCTGACATTGCCGATACTTTAGGGTTGGTCAAAAGCGTTCGGGTTGTTGCAGGCGCAGGTGATAACGCTGCTTCTGCTATAGGTACAGGTACAATTGGTTCTGGTAAATGCAATATAAGTCTTGGAACTTCGGGCACAATATTTATTTCCAATGATAAGTTTAAAGTGGACTGCAACAATGCGCTTCATTCTTTTGCGCACGCAGATGGTGGATATCATCTTATGGGATGTATGCTTTCGGCAGCCTCCTGCAATAAATGGTTTTGTGAAGAGATATTAAATGTTACGGATTTTTCAAAGGAGCAAACCGATATCATCGATAACGATTTAGGTGACAACGATGTATATTTTCTTCCTTATTTAATGGGAGAAAGAAGCCCGATAAATGATACAAATGCGCGTGGCACTTTTATAGGGATGAGTATGAATACGACTAGAAAGCAAATGATTCAAGCCGTTTTAGAGGGTGTTGCGTTTGCTATTCGAGATAGTTTTGAAGTGGCAAAAAGCTTAGGTATAACGATTGGTAGCAGTAAGATATGTGGGGGTGGAGCAAAAAGTGCTCTTTGGAAAAAAATCCTTGCAAATATTTTGAATATACCTTTGGAATCTCTTAAGACCGAGCAAGGTGCGGGTTATGGTGGCGCTATGCTTGCAATGGTGGGTTGCGGTGAGTATGCTTCAGCCTATGAATGCGCCCAAAAAATCATTTCGGTGCATGAAACGGTTTACCCTACACCCGAACTTGTTGCAAAATATCAAAGTAAATATCAAAAATTTACTAAAATATATCCCGGTTGTAAAGGATTGTTTGCTGAATTACAAAGAAAATAATAATTTCATATGAATGGTTCCAACTTTCCCTAATCCCGTTCACGTAAGTGTGCGGGATTTTCCGAAATTAAGAAGCAATTTGCAATAGGCAATATTTTGAATTTTAACAACTAAATATTTTCTTGACAAATCGTATTAAGTGCAGTATAATATGTGAGCTATCAAAAATATAGGGGTATAGCTCAGCTGGTAGAGCATCGGTCTCCAAAACCGAGTGCCGAGGGTTCGATCCCTTCTGCCCCTGCCAAAAACAAGACAGTCGAAAGGCTGTCTTGTTTTTATCTAATACCAATGTTTAGTATGTACTCCATGTTATCGGAGAGTATCTTATGCTAAGTTATGATCTTTGTAGACACATTCAAAGAGGGGAAATACTTGTTTTTTCCTTTTGACTGTGCTACTATACTGAGTTGAAAGAGGTGTTTATAATGAAAATGCTTGATAAAAAATTGCTTACAACTAACATAGAAAAAATAGCTGAATATGATTTTGAAAATAACAAGGTGTTCGGTTCGGCGTATTGCGTTATTCAGGAAGATGAAACAATTTATAAAAATTGTTTTGGGAATATATCCGTTAGTAAAAGTAATCCAGTCACAGAGAACACCCTGTTTCGTTTGGCGTCAATGACAAAACCCATAACAGCAATTGCAGCACTTATACTTATTGAACGAGGACAACTTTCTTTGTCCGATTCTGTTACAAAATATTTACCGGAATTTCAGGATGTTCATATCGTACAAGTAAGCAGTACAAAAGATATTCTCGATTTAGGTATAGCCAAAAATGATATTACAATATGTAATTTACTTACACACACCTGCGGAATTGGATGCGAACCGTTAAAAATTGATCGAATGACCGCCGAAGATAAAAAGACGATTGATAATTCTGTGAAATTCTTTTTAAATTCAGGATTGGATTTTGAGCCCGGAACAAAAGAACAATACAGTGGAACAGGTGCGTTTGATGTATTGGTGAAGATTATCGAGCAGGTAACCAAAACGGATTATTATAGTTTTTTAAAAAAGGAAATTTTTGAACCGTGCGGTATGTCAAATACTACTTTTATACCTACAAAAGAGCAATGGCGTAACATAATTGATATGCACAATAAGGTTGCAGGGGAAAATACAGTTGGAAAAACTACCGATAACTGTATTTTTGAAGATTATCCTTGTACACACTATTTAGGCGGTGCAGGCTTAACTTCAACGTTGAGTGATTATTCTGAATTTGCTAAAATGTTGCTGAATGAAGGCAAAACGCCCTCAAAACAACTAATTAGTAATAAAACCTTTTCATTGTTATGCACACCATATGTTCCTAAGGAGATAATGCGCGGTTATCAGAGTTGGGGATTGGGCGTCCGTGTCATCACCGATGAGGAATATAAAAATTTACCGGTTGGTGCATTTGGTTGGAGTGGTGCTTACGGAACGCATTTCTGGATAGATCCCAAAAATAAAATTGCAGCAGTGTTTATGAAAAATTCCCTTTTTGACGGCGGTGCAGGGAATGAATCTGCACGTAATTTTGAAAGAGCCGTAAACAATTCTTTTGCTCAATAATATACATCTTCTTATGCTCTATTACAAAATTAGACATTCTTCGCAAGAAGGATGTCTAATTTATTTTCAAATATTTTCATTTTGGAGATTAGTAAAATATTGGGCGAGGAAGCTGCGAAATTCGGAGAACAGTCGAGAGTCTTTTTTTTGTCCGTTCCAAAAAACAAAGGTGGAACGACTAATTTCTGGCGTGGTACGGACAAAAACAATGCTGTCGTGCATAAGATCCTTCCAGGCGATAGCGGGGCCAATTGTTATGGCAAGACCGGTGCGAATGTATTTCATCAGGCAGTAAAGGTCTCCGCAGGTGATGGAAAGAGGTGGCTCAAAACCCTCTTTCTGACATTCTAAAACTACACTACGCCACATATATGAGTCCTTATGTATGGTGACAAATTCTTGTTCCTTCAATTTATGAAAAGGAACTTTTGCGAGTGCTGCAAGGGGGTGTTCTTTTGATAACACCAGTCGCAAAGGCTCGGTGATCAGACACAGGGAACTATCCATTTCTTTTGTAGGTCTTTCGCAAGAAATGCAAAGGTCGTATTCTTCGTTGCTCGCTGCCTGATCGTAATCAATACGGAAGAGAACCTTTGGGTAGCGTTTTTTAAATTCCATAATGCAATCTACCACAGTAGCTCTGTGCTGCCGTACCAAAATTTTGACTTCACCGCTTATGGGTGAGTCTTGATTTTTGATTATAGATATTGCCGAATCGATCTCCCCGAGGCTACGGGAGAGTGAATGATAAAGAATTTGGCCGGATTCTGTGAGAGTAAGCTTATTTTTGTATCTGTCAAAGAGTGCGACACCAAGCTCCTGTTCCAGACGAGAAATGGTTTTTGACATAGCAGGTTGCGGGATCATATGATGTCGTGCGGCATGTGAAATGTTCAACATACGTGCCACAGTCACAAAATAACGAAGCTGTAATAATTCCATTTTTTAATCTCCTTTTAGTATATTATACAGGATATATTTCTCATAATCAAGAATGTATTTTAAAATATCTTTTGTTTGGTGTATAATAGTGACATTATTAAGAAAGGATGTGTCCTATGAACCTTATTGCACTAATCTCTTTACTTACTTTGTGTGCTGCCATAGTATTTGCCTTTATATTTAAGGTGAACACTGGTATTGTTTCTATATCTTTTGCACTAATATTGAGCTTTTTTGTTGAGGGAATAGACGATGCGTGGCTTTTAAAGGCCTTTGACAGTAAAATGTTTTTAATGCTCTTTGGAGTGATGTACCTTTTCTGTCTGGCGCAGGAAAACAAAACATTAGAGCTACTTGCCAAAAAGATACTTAATCTTTGTCGTGGCAGGGTAAAGTTTTTCCCCATAATCCTTTTTGTTATTTCGGCAGTTATTTCTGCTATCGGTCCCGGTCCGATTTCGGTAACAGCCCTTATTTCCGTACTAATTGTTGCCATAGCTAAGGAAACCAATACCAAGCCTATCTCTCTTTTGCCTTTTGGCATCCTGGGCTCTTTTGCGGGCGGTCTTTCTCCTATTACCCCTTCCGGTATAGTTGCTATTGCTAAGGCAGAGGAAAGCGGCATTAAGGGAATAGAGGCGGATTTGCTTTTCAAAATGGCTTTAGCTAATGTTTTATACGCTGTTATTTTGTACTTTTTTGTATTCAAATGGCATAAGGCGAAAAATATTGATTCAAATAATGGTACTACCGAAGCGCTCCCATCTTTCTCGGTTAAACAGATTGTGACCCTTGTAGCAGTTTGCGCTGTAGCCGCAGTAACTACAATCTTTGGCATAAACGTTGGCCTTGTGGCTTTGGTTGCCGCTGTGATTCTTTGTGTCTTCCGTTGTTCTGACGAAAGTGCTGCGCTTAAAAAAGTGCCCTGGGGCACTCTTATTATGATTACTGGTGTTGGTATTCTCATTTCTCTTGTTACTGAAGTAGGTGGTATCGACCTGCTTTCAGAGGCTCTTTCAAAGCTGATGGGTAAACATACTGCAACGGCAATAATATCTATTTTGGCAGGTGTTATGAGTTGGTTCTCTTCGGCATCGGGAGTAGTAATGCCAACGTTGATTCCCACAGTTCCCGACCTTGTGCAAACTCTTGGCACGGTCGGTGCTCAGGAGCTTGTCATCGGTATCTGTCTTGGTGCGCATGTAGCAGCCATTAGCCCTCTTTCCAGTTGTGGAGGTCTCGCTTTGGCGGCTTGTTCATCACAGTATGATTTAACTGTCAAGGAGCGTAATCGCATTTTTTCTCAGCTCTTTACTTTATCAGCTGCGGGTGTCCTTTTCATCGGTCTGTTGGGACTTGTGGGTCTTTATTAAGCCAAAAGAATGTTTTTGTACATCTGATTAATAAGTTTAAAAGAATAGCCGCACAGAATACGTTAAAATTCTGTGCGGTTTGTTGTGCAAAGATTGATTATAAAAATGCCTTATGGTATAATAGCATTAGTTAAACAATATTTAGGTGATATTATGAAACAATCTAAAAAATTTATGAATGAATTAAAATACAGCAGCTTTATATTTCTGTTTTTAGCAGGGACTATTAATGCGTTCGGTGTAACGGTGTTTTTGGCACCTGTTAAACTTTATGACAGCGGAATATCGGGAACCTCTATTTTACTTTCACAAATCACACCTGAATATATGGGCATTTCAATTTTTCTTTTGATACTTAATATCCCACTCTTTCTTTTCGGATTAAAAAAACAAGGTGTTACATTTACGATTAATTCTATTTTTACAGTAACTGTCTATTCTTTGGTTTCGTGGCTTATCACTGATGTTTTACCCGTAGATGTTAGTTTAGCGTCGCCACTGGCGGGTGAGGACCTGCTTTTGTGCGCCCTTTTTGGAGGTATTATTTCCGGTGTTGGTAGTGGACTTACAATAAGATACGGCGGTGCTATAGACGGAGTTGAGGTTATGGCGGTGATTTTTGCTAAAAAGCTTAATGTTACTGTGGGAACCTTTGTGATGATATATAATATACTGCTTTATGTTGTCTGTGGCTTTATTATGAAGAGCTGGATTTTGCCACTATATTCTATTGTAACATATATGGCGGGACTAAAAACGGTGGACTTTATAGTTGAAGGTATAGACCGTTCGAAAGAAATTATGATCGTAACGGAAAAGGCAGATGAAATAAGTAGTGCACTTATGGAGGCGTTTGAGTGTGGAACAACCAAAATCGCTGCAAGAGGCGGCTATTCAAACAACGAAAAAACCATTATTTATTTTGTTGTTAACCGCTTTCAAATATCAAAAATGCGGACCATTATCCATAACATTGATCCAAAAGCCTTTGTAACAATAAGTGAAGTTGCGGATATGTTCAAGAGCAATGACTAATAAGGATGGGGGGCGGTATATTATGGATAAAAAGGGTCAGTATCTGGGGATGGGTGCTGCGTTTGCGGCAAATTTAATCTTCGGTTTTAGTTTCCTTTTTTCAAAAACAGCTCTCTTAGTTGCTCACCCGCTTGTGATACTTGCCGTACGCTTTACAGTAGCATTTGCCGTTATGAATATTCTAATTTTGTTTAGAGCTGTAAAGGTTGATTTAAAAGGTAAAAATTTATATAGACTTATCGTTATGGGGGTGGCGCAGCCTCTTTTATACTTCATATTTGAGTTGTATGGATTGAAACTGGTATCTTCGGCACTTTCTGGGATTATTATTGGTTTGGTGCCGGTGGGGGTTATTTTATTATCAGGTTTGATTTTAAAAGAAAAACCATCTGGTGTACAGTGTATTTGCACGGCAGTTTCCATAATGGGTGTTTCGGCGGTGAGTATAATTTCCAATAATGGTGATAAAAGTCATTTTTTAGGTATATTATTGCTTGTAGGCGCCGTTATATCTGCCTCGGTCTTTAATATATTAAGTCGAGATATTTCAAAGGAGTTTACTCCTTTTGAGAGAACCTATGTTATGTTTTTGATAGGTTGCATAGGTTTTAATTGTATAGCCGCCGCTGTTTTAAAAGACAAGTATATAAGCAATGTATTTAATGCAGTAAAAAATGTAGGGTTTGATGTTTCGATTATATATCTTGCCGTTGTTTCTTCAGTTTTGGCATTTTTGCTTTATAACTATTCTACTTCGAAAATCAGTGCTGTCAGATCATCGTCGTTTTCTAATATAATAACAGTTGTTTCTGTCTTAGCAGGTATAATGATTTTAAAAGAAGACTTTTCAATTTGGCAGGTACTGCTTTGTATACCGATAATTTTAGGAGTTTGGGGAGTCAATAGAGCATAGATACAATCACTCTTGACTAAAAAGTGAAAATCCGTTAAAATATAGAAAGTAGAGTTATCTATTCGTAGTAGAATTCGCTTTATTACTGTTTTCAGGAGATAAAAATGAATATAACCGAAGAAAAATTAAGGGAAAATTTTGCGCATAATCTAAGTGTGTTTCGTCGGCAGTCCGGAATGACACAGCTTGAACTTGCCGAAAAGTTGAATTATTCTGATAAGTCGGTTTCAAAATGGGAAAGAGCAGAAGGAATACCGGATTTATTTGTTGTGTCGAGTATAGCCGAACTTTTCGGCGTTACGGTCAATGATATGATAAATGATAAGGAGTTTAAAAAACCCCTGCTGTTTCGCAATAAAATTATGACAACCCTGCTTTCAGTAGGAATAGTTTGGCTTGTTGCAACGGTAATTTTTTTCTTTTTTAGAATCATTTCCGATAATATATTTAAAGAATGGCTTATTTTCATATACGCTCTGCCTATAAGCGCAGTTGTTTTGGTAGTATTTACAAGTATATGGTGGAGTAAGTTAAGTCGTTTTTTCTCAATTTCATTATTAGTATGGACGATACCTTTAAGTATATTTTTAACCTTTTTAGGCGTACCCAATATGTATTTCATATTTGTTATTGCTGCGGTGGTTCAGATTCTTGCGATTTTCTGGTTCTTAATGATAAAATGAATTAAAAAAATCCTTCCATGTAAATGGAAGGATTTTTTAATCACTAAAGAATATAAATTTCTACATTTCGTCTACCAAAATTGACACATGCGCTTCTGGTTGAGAAGAAAAGGTCAACGTTGGTAGGTCTTGATTTTATGAAACCGCCGGTATCTGCTGCAACGGCATATCCGTAAATACATGTTCCGTCGCTTGATTTTATATACATCTTAGTGCCGTAGGGGATATACTTAGGGTTAACTGCAATATATCCCGGTTGCGGAGCAACGCCGGTAGAACAGTTGTTACCTGTATAGGTGTAGCCAGTGGCCTGAACGGTTATATGCTTTTTATAATTAACAGGGTTACCATTGGCATCAAGCTGAATGGGAGAGGGTGGAACTAATGTTGAAACAGCATTAACCGAACTGCTGGTTTTAACGGCAGGTTTCTTTGTGCCGATAATGGTTTGACCGTTAACAGCTTCAGTCAGTGTCACCGTGTTAGTAAGCTCGGTTTCAACAATAACTCCGTTCACTGATTTATAAGAATAGGTAACCTCTTTTAAGCCGTCGGTACCATTTACAACGGTATTA
>JAGAZW010000070.1 GCA_017939855.1 Clostridia bacterium
GTCAAGAACTTTTTAAATTTTTTATTCTGATATAATTATAAAAAAAACAAAGTCCCAAAAACAGGACTTTGTTTCTTCTTTTAAACATTATTTTCTACATAATATTTATCTCTATATTTCTTATACGTTTCTGTAAAGAAGGTGTTCTCCCCTTCTCTTACACCCTTAAGATATTTATGTACATCCAGCTTTGAGGAATTTGCCTGAATTGTATAAACTGCAATATTTGAGCAATGGTCGGATGTACGCTCATAGTTTGTAAGCAAATCAGAGAAAACAAAGCCTGTCTGAGTTGTACAGCTTCCTTTCTGAAGTCTTTCAACGTGGCGTGACTTAAGAACAGATTTAAGACGGTCTATTACCTGCTCTAAAGGTTCAACGTTGGATGCTAAGACAGGGTCATCATTTTTAAACGAATCTACGCTCAAATTAACGATTTCCAAAAGTGCATCTTTAATTATCTTAAGCTCACTCTTGGCTTCATCAGAGAAGACTATTCCTTTATCGTGTATTTCCTGAGCAACATCACAAATATTAAGTGCGTGGTCACTGATACGCTCAAAGTCGCCTATTCCATGAAGCATTCTGCCTACCTCGTGTGATTCCTTTTCGGTTAGCGATTTGCTGCTTATCTGAACTAGATAGGTACCTAGTCTGTCCTCATACTTGTCGACTAACTGCTCGTATTCCTTTATAGAACTCACTTTTTCTTCGTTGTAATCTTCCACGAGCTCCACAGAATCTATAATAGCTTTTCTTGAAATATCAGACATTTCGTCCATAAATCTGCGGCATTCCGAAAGAGCCAGGGACACATTACCGAATATACGCTCGTCCAAAAATACGGTATGTTGTTTTTCTTCCTTTCCGTCGGGGACAAGCTTTGTGCAGAATTTAATAATTGATTTCTTTATGGGGAAAAGAATAATTGCTGTAACAAGATTGAACATTGTGTGAACTATTGCAACGCCAACCATATCAATTTTTGAGTTAAGCAGCGTTACACCAAAGAGCTGCATAGCATACATTATAGCCATACAGATTGCTGAGCCGAACACATTTACAAAAAAGTGCATTACAACAACACGCTTGGCATTTTTATTTGTGCCAACACTTGAAATTAGCGCTGTAACACAAGTACCAATATTGGCACCGAGCACCAACGGTATTGCCATTTGCCAGGTGAGTGGATTGGCGGTATCAAGCTGTGCTAACGCCAACGCCTGAACAATACCAATCGTTGCGGCTGAAGACTGAATGACACCTGTGAATATGGTTGAAATAAGTAGTGCTATGATAGGACTTGTAAGACTTGCAAGAAATTTATCGAATCCGGGTATAGTGCGCACTGCCGACATAGAATCGCTCATTAGCTCCATACCGAACATTAAAACTGCAAAACCTATAAATATTGTGCCGAGCTCGTTCTTTTTTTCGCTCTTTGATATCATACGGAGCACTATACCAACAAACGCAAGTATCGGCGCAAAGGTCATAGGCTGTAAAAGAGTCATAAAGAAATTACCCTCACCTATACCCGCAAGACTTAATATCCAGGCCGTAAGCGTTGTACCGACATTAGAACCCATTATCATACCGAAGGTGTTGGTAAAGTCAACTATACCTGAATTTACAAGACCTACAAGCATTACTGTCATCGCCGATGATGACTGAATTGCAACAGTTACTCCTGCACCTAAAAAGAATCCTAAAAAGTCGTTGGAGGTTACCTTTTTCATTGTGCGCTCAAGACCGCCGCCTGCCATCTTTTCAAGACCGCCCGACATTACACTCATACCATAAAGGAAAAATGTCAAACCTCCAACTAACATTGCAAACATCGTTAAAATTTGTGTTGCCATATTTTATCTCCCATTCTCACAGTTTGACAGAACTTTTGTCGTGTTTTAATCTAAAATTCAACTGCTTTTGCTATATAAGCTTTAAGCTCGCTAATCGGGATTCGTTCCTGCTTCATAGTATCACGATCACGAACAGTCACACAGTTATCCTCTTCAGATTCAAAATCATAGGTAATACAAATCGGTGTTCCTATTTCGTCCTCACGGCGATAACGTTTACCGATTGAACCGGCATCATCAAAATCGACCATAAAATCTTTAGCTAACTCATTTTTTATTTCGAGTGCTTTATCCGAAAGCTTTTTAGAAAGCGGAAGTACAGCAGCCTTAAAGGGAGCGAGGGCGGGATGGAAGTGCATAACAACCCTTTTCTCACCCTTTTCGTCAACCTCTTCATCATATGCATTACATAGGAATGCCAATGTTACACGGTCGGCACCTAATGACGGCTCTATAACATACGGAATATATTTTTCATTTGTTTCA
>JAGAZW010000071.1 GCA_017939855.1 Clostridia bacterium
AGCTTCTCACTGATTTTGTATGACGCCTTATCGAATATGACGATATAGACCTTCATCTCGTTTTCGAGCAGAAAGTCACGAATGACGTCAATAGCAACTTTTAATGCTTGATCCTTTGGATATCCGTACACACCCGAAGAAATGAGCGGGAAGGCCACGGTTTCGCAGTTGTGCGCTTTCGCCAGCGCCAAAGACTCGCGGTAGCAGGATTCAAGCAACGCTTTTTCGCCGTGCTTGCCGTCCTCATAAATAGGGCCGACAGTATGTATGACATACTTTGCGGGTAGATCATACCCACCCGTAATCTTCGCCTTGCCGGTCTTGCACCCGCCGAGAGTCTTGCACTCGGCAAGCAACGCCGGCCCCGCGGCATAGTGAATCGCCCCGTCAACACCGCCACCGCCTAAAAGCGATTCATTGGCGGCATTCACAATGGCATCCACCGCCATTTTAGTTATATCATTTCTTACAATTTCTAATGGCATAGCGATCTTCCTTCGTTTACGTTATTTTTCTATTATAGAACTCGTGCCAGTTTCTTTCTAAAATCCGTTGTTCGTTTGGTTCCCTTATGGTATACCGTAAGCGGCGAAGGTGGCGAGGACGGTCATCAGTCCGTCGGTGACGGCTTGCCATTTTTCTTTGCTGTAGTTTGCCGTCTTTTCCAAGTGTTCTTTGTAGGCCTTAGTATCGCCCCAGCGTTGTTTGACTTCTAAATCGTAATTATTCATGGTCGCATCCTCACTTCACAATCTCATACGGCCAGTCGATGATGCCGCCGAATTCTTTGACGTTGGTATAGCCGAGTTTGACCAGTTCTTCGGAGGCGATCTTGCTCCGTCTACCGCTGCGGCAATAGACGAGGATCAAAGCATCCTTGTCGGGCAGTTCCTTTTCGGCACGGTCGGCGATCTCGTATTCGGGGATGAGGATCGCATCCGCAATGTGCCCTTCGGCGAATTCTTCGGTAGTGCGGGCATCGATGATAATATAATCCTTTTCGGTGTCCATAATCGTTTTTGCTTCTTGGGGCGTGATTTGCTCATAGGAATTGGCACCGCCATCGGAGCAGGCGGTTAACCCAAACAGAGATAACGATATCAGCAACATAAAAAACCATCCTTTGAATTTTCTCATAGTATACCCTCTTTATCCTTAACCATTACCGCGATATAGACAGCGTATGCGGCGGCGATGAAAGCAATCAGGGTGGCGGATATGATCGTTTGAGTCGTTGTTGCCGCCTCTGCGCCAAACGCACTTGCCGCATTAAACAAACTATGGGTGGCGATGCATACGAGCAAACTTTTTGTCTTGTAATAAATCATCACAAACGCAAAGCCGACGGCAACGGCATAGACGACCTGCAGAAGATTGGGTAAAAGCTCTGCACCCGAGCCGTTAATCAGATTGATGATATGCCCGATACCGAACGTCACGCTTGAAACGACGATTGCCGATTTCACACCGTTTTTTGCCATAGCCTGAAACAGAAATCCGCGGAATATCATCTCTTCCAAAAAGCCGACACAAAGCATCGATAAAACATACAACACCGTTTCGAGGGGCGATGCGTTCATCTTGAAACCGAACCAAAAATTCGCGGTCAACAGAACGATCAGCGGAACGTAATACAGCATTTTCGATGCCGAACCTTGCGGTTTGCACAGACCGTATTTTTCACTGAGTCCGTTTTTCTTTACGAACAGGTAAAGAAAAACGGAAAGAGCAATTAAAGTTGGCAATGTTACGGCCTTTAAAACACCGATATTACTTGACAGATTATCCCCAACAGACGCAAGAACACAATAGACGATGATCCAAGCAAGAGTAAACCAAAGTTCACTTTTTTCATATACTTTCTTCATCATTTATACCACTTTCACCTGACACATTTGCATAGTTTTCAAAGCAGCTTCGTGGCTCTCGGGGGTGACACCGGCGCAGCAGGCGGAATCGACCTTCACCTGCGCGTCGGGGAAGGTTGCTTTGATAATGAGCGCGTTGGAAACCACGC
>JAGAZW010000072.1 GCA_017939855.1 Clostridia bacterium
AAAAAAATTCCCGACATCCAGCACACACCGTATATGGGAATTTGCAAATTCAGAATTTTAATAAATGGCTCCATCTGTTCCTCCGTTCTATAATAAAAAAGAATAGCCCGATAATCACCAGGCTATCATTTTTAAAGGTCTAAATTAACCCAAGGATGCAAGGGCAGAAGATGCACCTGCTGCACAAATAATACAAATACCGCAAGTGAAGAATGCTATTGCTGTGAAAACAACGGCAATAATACCTAAAACCAAACCTGCAGTCGCAATACCGGTAGGCTGACCGTTCGCCTTAAGTTGCTTACCTCCAGATATTGATATAACAAGACCTACGATTGCAATTGGAAGACCAATAAGAGATAAATATCCGCTTAAAAGACCGCACACTATACCAACAATGCCGAGCACCATACCGGCAACTGCTTTTCCTTTTCCCATTTTTATTCCTCCTTCCCCATAAACTACACTTTTATGACAAAAAGTACAACATAAATATACCATAGTATTTTAATAATGTCAAGTTAAAAGTTACAATAGTATTGTAATATTTTGAAAGCGAAGGATTTTGACTATGCTTAATGAAAAAATAAGAGAAATCAGACTCGCAAAAAAGATGAGCCAAGTAGAATTGGCAAAAACTTTAGGTGTAACAAAACAAAGTGTTTCAAATTGGGAAAATGATAATATACAGCCGTCTATAGAAATGCTTGTAAAAATTGCCGATGCGTTGTGCGTTTCAACCGACTATCTACTCTGCCGAGAAGAACGCAGATTCATAGATGTGACAAAGCTTTCGGAAGATACCATACAACATATACAATTTATAGTTGACGATATAAAAAAATCCTGTTTCGATTAATTCGGAACAGGATTTTTATATAATTACATTTTTTTAATTTCAGCAATGCTCTCTTCAATCATTTTTATTTTATCCAGGGCTTTTTGAAGTCCTGCCTTTTGCTGCTCGACAACTGCCGCCGGCGCTTTTGCCATAAAGCCTGCGTTATTAAGCTTCTTCTCGAAGAACTCCTTATCCTCTACTGCCTTTTTCATATCCTTATCGAGACGGGCAAGTTCACCCTCAATATCGACAAGCTCTTTCATAGGCATATAGATTGTAGCGGCATCGGTTACAACCCTTACAGCACCCTCTGCATCGAAGTTCTTGCCGACCTCTACTTCACTTGCATACGCTAAACGACATATATATGAAGTTCCCGCAAGGAATGTCTGCTCGGCAGAGGTTGCAATACAAACCTTTGCCTTTTTGGATGGAGGAACATTCATTTCAGCTCTGCGGTTTCTGATTGCTCGGATTGCCTCCATTATCTTTTCAAACTCTTCTTCCACTTCGGAGAAGTTGAGTTCTTCTTTGTACACAGGCCAAGGTGTGGTCATAAGAACTTCGCCTTTATGGGGCATAGACTGCCAAATTTCTTCGGTTATAAAGGGCATAAACGGATGAAGAAGTGCGAGTGTGCCGTCGAATACATATAAAAGCACTGAACGTGCAGTATCGGCTGCTGCTTCATCATCACCGTTTAGACGGGATTTGCAAATTTCAATATACCAATCGCAGAAAACATCCCAGATAAAATCGTAGAGTTTCTGAACCGCCATACCAAGCTCAAATCTATCAAGATTTTCTGTAACCTCAGCACAAAGAGAATTAAACTTAGAAATTATCCATTTATCCTCAAGCGCAAAGTTTTGAAGATTTAACTTTATAACTTCATCACACTTAAGATTCATCAGAATAAATCTTGCGGCGTTCCAAAGCTTATTTGCAAAGTTACGACTCGCTTCCACTCTTTCGGGAATATAACGCATATCGTTACCGGGACTGTTTCCTGTTGCAAGTGAGAAACGAAGTGCGTCTGCACCGTATTCATCGATAACCTCAAGCGGATCTACGCCGTTTCCCAAAGACTTTGACATCTTCCTACCCTGACTGTCACGAACAAGTCCGTGAATAAGTACAGTATCAAAGGGTACCTGACCCGTCTGTTCAATTCCTGAGAACATCATTCTCATTACCCAGAAGGGAATAATATCATAACCGGTAACAAGCGTATTAGTAGGATAATAGTGTTTAAAATCTTCGGTTTCTTCAGGCCAACCGAGTGTTGAGAATGGCCAAAGCGCTGATGAAAACCATGTATCGAGTGTATCGGGATCCTGAGTAATATTTTTGCTTGAGCACTTAGAACAACAACATGGTTCTTCTTTAGAAACGGTTATTTCTCCACAGTCTGCACAATACCATGCGGGTATTCTGTGTCCCCACCAAAGCTG
>JAGAZW010000006.1 GCA_017939855.1 Clostridia bacterium
TACCATTTTAATGGGTGAAGAAGTAGAGCCAAGAAGAAAATTCATTGAAGAAAACGCAATCTTTGCGACAGATCTGGATATTTAAGGAAAGGGGAGCTTGAAAATGGCAACACAAGAAAAAGTTTATTGGCCCAGTGATGAAGAAACAAACATTGTGCCGGTTGAAATTGTTGATGAAGTAAAACAAAGTATGCTTCAGTACTCAATGTCGGTACTGGTAGGAAGAGCCATACCCGATGTGCGAGACGGACTAAAGCCGGTTCATCGCAGAATACTTTATACAATGTATGAAAACGGACTCTCCCCCGATAAAGCATACCGTAAATGTGCCGATACGGTAGGTTCAGTTTTGGGTAGATACCATCCGCACGGTGACGCTAGCGTTTATGACGCAATGGTACGAATGGCGCAGGATTTCTCTTTGCGATATCCTCTTATTGACGGTCACGGAAACTTTGGTAATATAGACGGCTACCCTGCCGCTGCATATCGTTATACCGAGTCGAGAATGAACCGACTCTCCCTTCATATGCTTGACGATATCGACAAGGAAACGGTAGATTTTACCCCCAACTACGATAATCGACTGGAAGAGCCCTCTGTTCTTCCCGTTCGTTTCCCACAGCTTCTTGTAAACGGCTCAAGTGGTATAGCTGTAGGTATGGCAACCGAAATACCACCTCATAATCTGGGCGAAGTAATTGACGGAATGTGCTGTCTTATTGATAACCCTGAGGCTGATTTACAGGAAATTTGTCAGTATATAAAGGGTCCCGATTTCCCCACAGGCGGAATCATTATGGGTCGAAGTGGTATCAGAGCCGCTTATGCTACGGGAAGAGGAAAGATAATAGTTCGAGGCAAGGCGGAAATAGAGGAAACCTCTAGCGGCAAGTTTAGAATTATTATCACCGAGATTCCCTATAAGGTTAAAAAGCAGGACCTTGTAAAGCATATTTATGATTTGGCTGCCGAAAAACGAATAGAGGGTATCGACGATGTTGTTGACTACTCCTCTAAGCGTGACGGCGGTATCAGAATAGTTGTTGACATTAAGCGTGATGCAAATCCTCAGGTTGTGCTTAACAAGATTTATTCCTACACCTCTTTACAGACCACCTTCGGTGCAATATTACTTGCTATTGTAAATGGTAAACCTCAGATTTTAACGCTCAAAGAGATACTTCAAAATTGTATCGATTTCCAATGCGACATTATTCGCAGAAGAACAGAGTATGACCGCAGAAAAGCTGCCGAAAGAGCACATATTTTAGAAGGCCTTAAAATTGCCCTTGATTTTATTGACGAAGTAATCGCAATAATCAGAAATTCAAAAACTATAGCTGAGAGTAAAGAGGCATTGACTGAGCGTTTTGGCCTTGACGATATTCAGACAACGGCAATAGTTCAAATGCAGCTCGGTAAACTTGCGGGAATGGAAAAGCAGAAAATTCTCGATGAGCTTCAAGAAAAGCTCGACTTCATAAAAGAATGTGACATTATTTTAGCCGATAAGGCAAGGATACTTGATATTGTAAAAACCGAGGCGTTGAATCTCAGAGATAAGTTTGCAGATGACCGTCGCACCGAAATTTCCGATGTTTTAGGTGAGGTTGATATTGAGGACCTTATTCCCGAAGAGGAATGTGTTATCACCAAGACTACGGGCGGATACATTAAGAGACTTCCCAGCGATACCTATACGGTGCAGCATCGTGGAGGCAGAGGCATTACCGGGATGACCACCAGGGAGGACGATAATGTAGAAAGTATGTTTGTCTGCTCGTCCCATGATTATGTAATGCTGTTTTCAAACCTGGGCAGAGTATACAGAATAAAGGCATACGAAATTCCCGAAGGCTCGAGAACTTCAAAGGGTATGAACATAATAAATGTCGTACCGCTTATGCCCGAGGAGAAGATAACTGTAATATTGCCTTGTACCACTGCCGACGAAGATGAAAGATATCTTTGTATGATAACCAAGAAGGGTATCATAAAAAGAACAAAACTTTCTGATTTTAAAAACACAAGGAAAACCGGAATTATTGCTATCTCGCTTGACGAAGACGATGAGTTGGGCTTTGTGAGAATGACGGACGGTAATCAGAATCTACTTGTTGCTACTAAGAAAGGACTCGCAATACAATTTAACGAAAAGGGAGTTCGTTCAATGGGCAGAACAGCACGTGGTGTTAAGGCAATTAACATACGTGAGGGTGATACGGTAGTAGATATGGCTATCTGCGATGAAAATACCAGAGTGCTGACCGTAACCGAAACGGGATATGGAAGAATAAGCCCGATTTCCTGTTACAGAATACAGACCAGAGGCGGAAAAGGTCTTACAAACTATAAGGTAGATAAATACGGGGATGTGGCAGCCGTACTTCCTGTTGAAGAAAACGAAGACATTATAATGATTGCTTCAAACGGTATCATTATCAGAATTTATGCCGGTGACATTTCGGAATTTGCCCGACCTGCAAAGGGTGTAAGGGTGATGAGAGTAGCCGAAGGCGAAAGAATACTTTCTGTCGGCAAAGCTGAACATGACGAAGAACAGGTAAACGATGCCCCCGAGGCTGCAGATGCGGATGCAGGTGCAGTAGAGGCTGAGAATGAACCGGAAGAAGAAATAAAAGCAGAAGAATAAATTTTTAAGGGGAGTTAAATCGGGGGTTAAATAACAAATATCCCGATACTCCCCTTTTGTTTTAAAGGATTAGATTATGCTAAACGAGAATGAAAACCCAGTGACAGAGCCATTTGATGAAGGCAGTGAAGAAAATTTCATTCCTGCCCCTAGTGCAGATAAAAGGTGGAGATACCGTCCTAAAAAAACTTTTCGTGGCGGTAACTATAGTGTAAATGTGCCCGACGTATCAGCCTTAACAGGAGCAAATAAGCTAGAGCTTAAGCTTATAAAGAAATATCATCCGGACAGCAAGGGTATAAGAAAAGTGGCGTGTTTGAGTGGACTGCTTATGCTTTGTGTGGTATTTTTACCCACGGCTATTGCATACGGCCCGATAATTTCAGGCAATACGTATTTCAGGTATATTTTTTATCCCTTTGTTTTAGTATCGAGGCTTTTAGACAGTATTTTCAGTGTGGAAATCGTTGCCGAAATAAATCAGATTATCTATTCTACGACGCTTTTCACCCTGCCTTTCATATTTTTCGCCTGGTGCTTCAAATTCAAGCTAAGACAAACGGTAGCTTTTTCAGCGCCGAAAAAGGGAACGGTCTTACCGTTTTTGTTTTTGGGCGTGGGCTTTTGCGCCTTTGCAAACATAGCATCAAGCTCTCTCACGTCATTTTTTGAGTCCATCGGTTTCAATTCGCCCGTTTCCGCCGGGTCACAACAACCCGAGGGAATACTCGGGTTTATAATAGTAATGATATCTACCTCTTTTATACCGGGGATGGTAGAGGAATTTGCCTTCAGAGGTGTTTTATACGGCGTACTCAAAAAATACGGCGAAGGGTTTGCAATAATTGCCACATCTATACTTTTTGGTGTACTGCACGGAAATATTGTGCAGATACCGTTTGCGTTCGTCGTAGGACTCGGACTCGGATATATAAGGGCAAAAACGGGGTCGGTATGGATATGTATAGCGGTTCACGCCATAAACAACGCCATTTCTGTTCTTTATCAATACCCGTTAAGTCAATTAAACCAAGAGCTCGAAAATATAACCTACACCATTTATCTTTGTGTGGCTATGATTTTGTCGATTTTAGGCGTCTGTCTTATCTCCTCAAAAAATAGCGAAGAGGATTTCTATATATTAAAACGGGAAACCACTTGTCATAAAAGGGCAGTTAGTTCTCTGTTTTACACCCACCCTACAATAATTATATTCTTTTCGGTGGTGGCGTTGAGTCTTTTAGGAAGCTGGGGATATCGTGGATAAACGGTTTATGATAAGAGCTATCGAGTTAGCAAGAGAGTCTGCTCAAGAGGGCGAGATTCCGGTAGGTGCGGTGATAGTTAAGAATAATGAAATAATTGGCGAAGGCAGGAATATGCGTGAAGCCAAGAAAAGCGCACTGTCACACGCAGAAACAGAAGCGATTTTTGCCGCAAACAAGACGCTTTGCGACTGGAGACTTGACGGATGCGAAATGTATGTTACACTCGAGCCCTGCGCTATGTGTGCGGGGGCTATCATAAATTCGAGACTTAGCACACTAATTTTCGGCGCCTATGACCTGGAAAGAGGATGTATTGATTCCGCCTATAATCTTTGTAGCGGTACGCTTGGGACCCCACCTGAGATTTACGGTGGTATTATGGAGGACGAGTGTAGAGAAATTCTTAGAAATTTTTTTGAGAAAATTCGAAACAAATAGATTATGTAAACTTATTTGATTAGATTTTTAATTCTCGAAGAATCGATGTCGCACCACTTAAAAGCTGAAAAAAGATATATCGAAGCCGATAACAGAATTAATAGTATTACGTAAACTAAATCGGAAAATTTGCAGATTCCTCTGAGCAGTGTGTCAAGGCAGAGAGTCACTGTAAGACTGAGGGTCAAGGGGAAAACCAGATATTTAGTTATGCTAATGTGTGCACGGCTTATGTGTATTAGCTTTACAATATGCAGCAAAAAGGTGAGAAGATTAGAAAAATACATAATTCCAATAAAACCTTTAATGCCGAAGACGGGAAGCAGAGCAATTATGAGCACGATTCTCAGCGACGAATCGAAAAGGGCTGTGTGAAAGGTATATTTTTGACGGTCAAGACCTTTAAGGATGCCGTCAGATATGCTGTCGAGGTACATTAAAGGCACAATTGGTGAAAGCCATTTAAGAAGCAGTCCCACATCTGCGTCCTTATATATCAAAACACCTATTTCCTCACCACAGACAAAAAATATTGTTCCTGCAAAAATTCCGATAAGAGAAGTAATCTTAATAACCATTTCGCAGGTGTTGCTCACAACCAGCCGTCTGTTTCTTGCGAGAGCTTCGGACATTTCGGGGATAAGCAGGGTGGAAACGGCGTTGAGAAGGGTTGACGGGAAGAAAAGTATGGGAAGTGCCATACCCTTTATCATACCAAATATGGAAAGCGCTTTTTCGCCTGAGAGGGTGTGTGCGGCAAGACATTTTGGAACGAGTATATTTTCGGCAGTACGCAAAAGCGAATTTAAATAGCGTCCGGCAGTTATTGGCATTGCTATTCTGCTAATCGCTTTAGATATCTTAAACGGGGGAACCTCCCTGCCGCAAAGACTGTTTATTTTTTTAAGGTCAAAACGATAGTTGATATATATAAATAAAAGACTCATGCCTTCAGCTATGGTGTCACCTAAAAGCACCGAGGCGCAAAGTGCGGCGATGCCCATATTTCGAGCAAGGCTTACAAATATTATAATCGTTACAATTCTTACGGTCTGCTCAAACATCTGTGAAAGTGCGTTAGGCAGTGCCTTTCTTCTGGCTATAAAATAGCCCTTGAGCACCGAGCTCATTCCCATAAAGGGTAAAGAAAAGGCTAGGATTTTAATAGATATAAGCGCTCGTGGCTCCTGTAAAATTCGCTGAGCAATAAAGTTGCCGCCGAAAAAAAGGATCAATAAAGAAAAAAAGGCAAAAATAAAGGTAAAGCGCATACACCTTTTAAGTATTTTAAGAACACCTTTTTTTGAACCTAAAGCCAGTTCGTCGGCGACAAGACGAGTAACGGCGGTATTGATACCACTAGTCGCAAATGTGGAAAATAGGACGTATACCGAGAAAACAATCTGGTAAAGTCCCATTCCCTCAGCGCCTATGGCCGCCGCCATCCAGACCTTGAAAATAATCCCCGCAAAACGTAAAACAAGCCCCGAAACAGTCAAAACGGCGGCGTTTTTAATAAATAAAGTCTTTTTCATTGTCTTAACCCGTATTATGTGTATGCAAA
>JAGAZW010000073.1 GCA_017939855.1 Clostridia bacterium
AAATGTTACTTTCTGAGGCATTATTATGCTCTAGCTTTATCTTTCTAATATTTGAGATAGTATATTGTCTATAAAAATAGTCACCGAACATTCCTGAAATTACTCCAGCGAATATGGAAATAAGCGAACCTGCCAAAGCTAAAGTTAATGTAGCAACATCAAAAGCGCCAATATTTGCGACAAAATATTCATAGAGATCAGCAGCCGCTTGTGCATTACTGTTTTCATAAACGATTCTATTAAAATTAATCGCAAAAATATCTGCAACCAGCGAAAGCGTACAGAAAAAGGCTCCTAATTTATACATCTTCCTCGAAAGCATCCAAGGACCCGGTAAAATAAATGCGAGCCAATTCCAAGAAATCTTTTTTCCTAACTTCATTTTGCAAAATTTTGGAATATATCTGTGACTGTTGCTTAAAACAAATTTCTTTGCTTCGTTTGCAGTTACACCTTCACCTAAATCCGCATCTGCAGGTACTCCACCTAAAAAATCAAAAAAAGCATATCCGTTACCCATTTTAGTAGCATTTGGTGTTCCGCACTCAGGGCAACGAATCAAATCATCTTCATACTCGCTATCACACATTTTGCATTTTGTTAGACCAATATTTACTTTTTCTTCATTTTTCTTATGTTCATCTTCTTGCCTTTCGTCCTGTGTTTTTTCATTGTACTGTTGCTCGGTACCGTGAAAACTTTCTAAGAAACAACGCCCAATTTTATCATAACATTCCCTATGATACGGAGCACCGCAATCAGGGCAAAAAACAACATCATCGTCATCAAAAAGATAGGCTTTGCATACCTGACACTGCTTACCCTCCATATTAAAACTCATACAAAAGCTCCTCTATAATCATCAATTTTTTCAAATAAACTATCAAAATATTCGTTTCCATAATTATGAAACTGACCGTTTTTTATCATTGTAGAAAGCTGCTCTTTTGAAACCCATTTAGCCTCCGCCACTTCACTCTTTTGAAGCACCAGTTCTTCTACGGAAACATCGGCTGTTATCGCCCATACATCAAGTAATGAGGTTCTACGCTTAATGCGCATTAATTTGATAAGACTATCTTCACTAGAAGGCAGACCTAATTCTTCAAACAACTCCCTTTTTGCAGCCAAAAAAGAAGTTTCGCCGGATATTGCAGCACCACCGGTTGCTGCCCATTCTCCGGGCATTAGTTTTTTATTATCAGCACGTCGCTGAATCAAATACTCTCCTCTACTAGATACAATCCAGATATGGACAACAAGGTGATATTCGCCGTTTTTAAAATGACAGCGTCCACGTAAAGTTGTTTTGCCCGTAGGAATCCCACGTTCATTTAATATATCCCATTTTTCCACAGCCATCATAATTTCTCCACTATTTCACTGCGTTTTTTATAGATACTATTTGAAGGAATATAACCCCGAACAGAAGAAAGTGGGTAAATATTGGTGTTGGAACCGATAACCGTTCCTGGATTAAGCACCGAACCGCAACCTACCTCTACATTATCACCTAGAACTGCACCAAACTTTTTAAGTCCTGTTTCTATACGTCCATCCGGAGTACCTACAGTCACCAGAGTTTTATCAGATTTAACGTTCGAAGTAATAGCACCTGCTCCAAGGTGCGAACGGTAACCCAAAATGCTGTCGCCTACATAGTTATAATGTGGCACCTGCACATTATCAAACAAAATAACATTTTTTATTTCAGTCGAGTTACCTACAACACAATTTTTTCCGATGATTGCGTTACCTCTTATAAAAGCACAATGACGAACTTGAGCGTTTTCATCTATAATACAAGGACCGGATATATATGCCGTTTTCGCAATTGATGCGCTTTTGGCGATATATATGTTTTCACCTTTTTTTTCAAAGATGTTCATATCGAGTTTTTTCGAGAACTCTAAAATAAAATTGCCTATGTTTGGCAATATTTCAAAAGGATACTCAACATCCTCAAATATCGAAGCTGCTAAGGTATGCTCTAAAGAAAGTAAATTTTTAACTGACATTCCTTCCATAACTAACCGCCTTTGTTAAATTACGTATTTAAACATGAAATAATTATTTTGAAACCAAATCTACGATTTGGTGTGAAAATTGTGCATTAAGGCGCAATTCCAAATTTCAATAATTATTATAACAGTATTATAAATAATTTTCAAGAATTTATCGAATTTAGGTATTGTAAATATTAAAAAAATATATTATAATATTATTGCGCTATGAATTTGTGTCGCAAAGTCGGCTTGTATATTGAGTCGTGCGAATGGGCGGGTCCTGTGCGACGGGAGGCTGTGAACCATGTCAGGCGGGGAACCGAGCAGCATTAAACAGTTTATCCTGTGCGCGTAGTAAATCGGCTCGTTCGTACGACTGAATATGCAAGTTTTTTATAGAGGTGTGGTAATGGCATATCAGGCATTATACAGAAAATATCGCCCAATAACATTTTCGCAAGTTATAGGCCAGGAGCATATTACGCAGACATTAAAAAATGAACTTTCTTCTCAAAAGATTGTTCATGCTTATCTTTTTACCGGAACAAGAGGAACCGGAAAAACCAGTTGTGCAAAAATTCTGGCAAAGGCTGTAAACTGTCTTTCTCCTGTTGACGGTGACCCTTGCGGAAAGTGCGAGATGTGTAAAGCTATTGCTGATGGAAAAATTACCGATATCTGTGAGATAGATGCAGCATCAAATAACGGTGTGGATGACATAAGAGATTTGCGTGATCAGGTTAATTTTCTTCCCGCCGCCGCAAAATATCGTGTTTATATCATCGACGAGGTTCATATGCTCTCTATCGGTGCTTTTAACGCCCTTCTTAAAACCCTTGAAGAACCGCCAGAACATGTTATTTTTATTTTAGCTACTACTGAAGTTCACAAGCTTCCCGCTACTATTCTTTCTCGCTGTCAAAGATTTGATTTTAAGCGTATTCAACATTCTGCAATTTGCGAACGAATCCGCCAAATTGCAGATGCCGAGGGTTTTAAAGTTACAGATGATGCCGCAACCCTTATCGCCTCTGCTTCAGACGGTGGTATGCGAGATGCACTTTCAATTTTGGATTTGTGCGTCAGCGGTGATAAAATAATAGATGAGGATACTGTTGCATCGGTATGCTCAATGGCAGGTAATGACTATCTTCTCAAACTTGCTAACTTTATCAAAATCGGCGATACCCAAAATGCACTTTTACTTATTGACGAACTTCATAATTCCTCTGTAGATATGTTGCGTCTGCTTAGCGAAATCATAAAACATTTCAGAGATTTAATGATAATTAAGACTGTCAAAGGTGAAAATATCCCGATTGTTTCCTCAAAAGAAAGATTAACCGCAATAACAGCTCAGGCCGAAAGTTACGATATCAGAGAATTATTGTCAATACTCAGTATATTACAAGGTTGTGCTGCTAATATGCAAAGTGGTGATCGTCGTTGTGAAATGGAAATGACTATAATAAGGCTTTGCAATCCATCACTCTCTAACGACATAAATTCACTTGAAATGAGAATTACTGCACTTGAAAACAATATCGCTGATAATAAGAGTTGCTGCAAAGAGCCCTCGAAAATTGACCTGGAGAACATTTCTGAAATTACTGAGTAAGTTTCTCCCGTACAGGACATAACATCCGAATCCGAAAATGTCTTAACCGACTCTGCCCTCACTGCTCAGCCTGAAAACTCTGCGGGTGCAATTGAGCAATGGTTTGATGTTCTTACTATTCTTAAAAAGACCTGTCCTCTTATTGCAGGTGTTCTTCAAGGTTCAACTGCATATATATGCGAAGACAGGCTTTTAATTGATACCGATAACAGTCAGTTCAAGGCACTTTTCAACGGTCAAAACCCAACTTATCGGGACTCCATCAGAAAAGCTGCCGCACAAGTACTCGGTAAAACATATAAACTTGGACCGTATCGTAAAAGTACCGATAAAAATCAAGCTGACCCTCTCATTAGCTTTAAAAAAAAGTTAGATGAATTACAAAACAATAATAGTGCTATAGGAGATAATTGATATGAAAGTTAGAATTCCAAATTCCGGTGGTCCGGGCAATATGAACCAGATGATAAAACAAGCTCAAAAAATGCAGGAAGATATGGCAACACTTCAAAGCGACCTTGAAGCAAGGGAATATACCGCCACTTCAGGCGGCGGTATTGTTAGTGTTACTGTTGACGGTAAACATTTAATTAAATCTATTAAAATCAATCCCGACGCTATCGACCCTGAAGATACTGAAATGCTTGAAGATCTTGTCACCGTCGCAGTAAATGAAGCTATATCTAATGCAATAAAAACTGCCGAAGAGGAAATGGGAGCTATAACCGGTGGTCTGAATCTCCCCGGTATGTTCTGATATGGACTATAATATTGTTCCTCTCAATGAGCTTATTAGTCAATTTTCACGTCTTCCGGGTATTGGAAAAAAAACAGCACAAAGACTCGCATTCAACATTTTACAACAACCCGAAGAAAACGCTCAAAAATTTGCCGAGGCTCTTATAAATGCAAGAAAACAAATTCATTTATGTAAATGTTGTCAGTCGCTTACCGACAGAGAATTATGTCTTATATGCGATGATTCCCGTCGCAATCACTCTGTAATCTGTGTTGTCGAAAGTCCGAAAGATGTTTTAGCTTTTGAAAGAACAAAAGAATTTAACGGCGTATACCATGTTTTACACGGTATTATTTCTCCTCTTGACGGTATTGGTCCGGAACACCTTAAAATTAAGGAATTAATGGCACGACTTTCTTGCGAAAATATTACTGAGATTATTATGGCAACTAATCCAACTGTTGAAGGTGAAGCTACCGCAAGTTACATTTCAAGGCTCGTTAAACCAATGGGTATTAAAGTAACAAGACTTGCGTATGGTATACCTGTTGGCGGCGACCTCGAATATGCCGATGAATATACTTTAGCAAGAGCCCTTGAAGGCAGAAATGAGATATAATTATGACTAAAGAAAAAATTGATAGAATTAACTTTTTAGCAAGAAAACAAAAGTCTGAAGGACTTACAGAAGATGAAAAAGCTGAACAGTATTCTCTAAGACGTGAATATATAGAATCGTACAAGCAAAGTCTCGTTTCTCAATTGGATAATATGTATATCGTTGAAAAAGATGGAACTAAAAGAAAGGTTACACCTAAAAATGAAACTCCTCTTAACTGACTGTTCTACCCTCTCATTTAATAATGATTTAGACTTGAAGGTTTTCAAAAAATACGGTGACGTAATTTATAATAACATCACCTCTTATGACGACTTGTTAAGCGGCACTTATAATCCTGATATCATTCTTTGTAATAAGACCCCCATTACCAGAGCTGTTATGCAAAAAATGACAAACCTAAAATATATCGGTCTGTTTGCTACGGGTTATAACAATATTGATATTGATTCGGCAAAAGAATTTGGTATTACAGTGTGTAACGCAGGAAGTTATTCAACCTCTGCCGTTGCACAACAAACATTTGCGTATATTTTGTCACACTATAATTCTGTTGAAAAATTTGATCGAAGTGTTAAATCGGGAGACTGGATAAATTCCCCCACCTTTTCGATGCTTTCCTTCCCGACAGATGAATTAATGAATAAAACTATTGGTATAATCGGTTTTGGAAGCATAGGTAAAAGAGTTTCAGAAATTGCTAAAGCTTTTCAAATGAAGGTTTTGGTATACACTAGAACTCCAAAAAACGAACCCGATGTCTCTTTTGTTTCGTTGGATGAATTATATAATAAAAGTGACATTATAACAGTTCATTGCCCACTAAACGAACAAAGCAAAAAAATGTTTAATTCTCATGCTTTCAAAAAAATGAAGAACGGCGCATTTTTTATAAATACGGCTCGAGGCGGCGTAATTGACGAAACGGCACTTTTCAATGCCTTGGAATCAGGCAAACTTTCCGGTGCGGCTGTTGATGTCCTCGAATACGAACCTATGAGGAAGGATTGTATTTTAATAAATGCCAAAAATATTATCATTACGCCGCACACATCTTGGTCACCCTACGAAACCAGAAAAAGACTTTTAAATATTGTATGTGATAATATTGATGCTTTTTTAAACGGAAAACCTAAAAATACTGTTATGTAAAAAAAGTCTGCTCGAATGAAGTAAACCTCAAAGTTTAAATGAAATTAAATATTGAATCGTCAGCGAATGAGTTCGGTATTGTACCGGGCTCATTCCTTTTTGTGCAACTCTGAAATTTTTATATTGCTATTATGAGGAATAGGCTTCCATTCTACCTTTTTAAAAACAGCAATACACATAGACAATCTTCCAATAGCATCAAACATGGGGAAAGTCATACAATACCATATTTTTTTATACCATCTTATTTTCTTTATTCTCTTATGCTCAATTATAAAAATATATATCGCAGTAATAATCCCATTAAGATATGTATCA
>JAGAZW010000074.1 GCA_017939855.1 Clostridia bacterium
AACTGTAGCGCCAAGCGGTGGGGTAATCTTTATAAGATGCTCATAAGAGTCCTGTTCATATTTTAAACAGCACATAAGTCTTCCGCAGCTACCTGAGATTTTTGTCGGATTAAGAGAAAGACCCTGCTCCTTTGCCATTTTTATGGATACAGGCTGAAAATCATCAAGAAATCTTTTGCAACAATAGGGTTGGCCGCAGATACCGATACCGCCCAGCATCTTTGCTTCGTCACGCACACCTATTTGTCTGAGCTCTATTCGTGCATGAAAATGTGAAGCAAGATCTTTAACCAATTGCCTGAAATCTACTCTGCCTTCAGCAGTGAAGAAGAAGGTAATTTTACTGCAGTCGAATGAATACTCGACATTCACAAGCTTCATATCAAGTTTATGGTCTGAGATTTTATCGTTGCAAATCTTAAATGCTACTTGTTCTTTTTGCTTGTTTTCTTTGAGCTTTTGCATATCTCTGCCATCGGCTCTGCGTATAATTTTTTTAAGAGGCAAAACTACCTTTTCATCGTCTATGGTGTGTCTCGGGCGAGAAACAGTACCAAGAGAAATGCCATTGGCGGTTTCTACAATAACAGCCTCCCCAACAGTGAATTGAGCGTTATCAGGATCAAAGTAATAGGCTTTACCGCCTTCATTAAATTTAATCGATACAACTTCTGCCATAAATTACAAACACCTCCAAAATTTAGTCTGTAAGCTTTACTGCTTTTGCTACGGCTGCAGAAAACAGCAGTGATAAATTTATATTTGTTTTCAGCAGCTTCAAGTATTGATCGATTTGCCGATAAAGCTGCTCTAAAACGGTTGATTTTGTCTTAGAAGAATCGCATTCTCGAAGTTTTTTTACCGCCGTTTTTTTAAGCTGCATAAAGAAATCTTCGGCAGCGTTTCTGCTTTTTTCGTAATTTCTGAGAATTTTAAGCATCTCATAATCGTTTTGTAAAAAAAGGTTTTCAATAAAGTCTTCGGTTGCTTTTTTTATAGCGTCGTCATTTTTTGAAACAGTGTCGCTTTGTAAGGTAAGTAGGGTGCATCTTGAAACTACCGTGTCAAGCATCAAGGTTCTTGAAGGTACTATAAGAATGAAGATAACGTTTTTAGGCGGTTCCTCCAAAACCTTCAGTAAAGCGTTTTGAGCCTGTTCGTTCATTTTATGGGCACCGTCAATAATAAATACCTTCTTATCATTAAGACGGGGTTTAATAAATGCCTTTTCTCTGATGTCCCTTATTTGTGCGACAGTGATATTTTTTTTACCCTCTTCTGGTAAAAGGGTTGTAATATCGGTGTGATTGTTCAAAGAGGCAAGATGACATCCTTTACAGTTGCCGCAAGGTTTAGCAGAACCATCGTTTTCGCAAACACAGGCAGTCGCAAGGTAATGAGCCAAAGAATGCCTGCCACTGCCTTCATTACCCTCTATAATAATAGCGTGGGGTATACGGTCTGAAGATATTATGTTTTTAACGGTATTTTCAAGAAATTTATTACTATTTAAAGAAAAGGTCATAAAACAAAGCCAACCTTTTTCATCGCTTTAAGGTAGGTTTTTCTTGCGATAAATTCAGCTCTTTGTCCGCCTTCACGGAAAAGGCGTTCAAGCTCAGCTTTATCTGAAATAATGGTATTGTAGCTTTCCCTGATGGGAGCGAGTTCATCTGCTACAGCTTCTCCGACAGCAAGTTTAAACTCACCGTAACCTTTGCCGTCAAATTCCTTTTCGATTTCTTGAGGCGTTTTGTTTGTAACGGCAGAATAAATGCCTATAAGATTTTTAATGCCCGGCTGCTCGTCGGATAGTCTAACCTGCGCTAAGCTGTCGGTAACGGCACGTTTGAATTTGCGTATAACGGTATCCTTATCGTCAAGAATTGCAACCCATGCATTGACGTTTTCGTCCGATTTGGACATCTTTTTTGTGGGGTCTTGAAGCGACATAACCCTAGCACCCGTTTTAGGAATATAAGGCTCGGGAACGGTAAAAACATCGCCGTATATGTGATTAAATCTTGTGGCAATATCTCTTGCGATTTCAAGATGCTGTTTTTGGTCAGCACCAACAGGGACAAAATCAGGTTTATAAAGAAGAATGTCGGCTGCCATGAGTGCAGGGTAGGAGAAAAGGCCGACATTGACATTATCGGAATGCTTTGCCGATTTGTCTTTAAACTGTGTCATTCTGGAAAGCTCACCAAACTGGGTGTAGCAGGAAAGAAGCCAGGAAAGCTGAGCGTGTTCAGGGACGTGTGACTGAATGAAAAGTGTGGACTTTTGGGTGTCGAGCCCCAAAGCCAACATAAGAGCATATGTAGAATAAATCTGCGCACGTAGTTTAGCAGGTTCTTGACGAACGGTTATTGCATGAAGGTCTGCTACCGCATAGGTACATTCAAATTCATCCTGCATATTTATCCAGTTTTTAAGTGCCCCCAAATAATTACCCAGGGTCAGCATACCGCTAGGCTGAATACAACTTAAAACTTTTTTCTTTTCCATAGCTTCGCTCATTTATATATCATCCCTTTGGACAAAGTATTCACAGATATATTAATATTAGCACAAAACCTCAAGAATTACAACATAAAAAAATTTCCTCACACTCAAAAGTGTGAGGAAAACTGTTAATCGTTTGAAAAATCTTCTAAAATTAAATCTTTGTTCTTTTCAAGCGCCCAGTTTATATTCCATTCGCTTGTAAAGATAAGAAGATTGTTGCCTTTAAAATCCTGAACCCATTTTGTATCCGAGGTAAGATTTAGGGAGCTTATGTCAATATCTCTATTTCTTATCCAGCGGATATACTGGAAGGGGAGATTGTTTCTTACAACATCTACCTTATACTCGTTTTTAAGGCGGTATTCCAGCACCTCAAATTGAAGTTCGCCCACAACACCCACTATAACCCTTTCCATACCGGAATTAGGCTCATGGAAAATCTGAATGGCGCCTTCCTGAGCTATCTGCTCAACACCCTTTACAAACTGTTTCCTCTTTAGAGAGTCAATTTGTTCAATCATTGCAAAATGCTCGGGCGCAAAGGTAGGTATACCCTTAAATTCAACCTTGTGCTTTATGTCGCAAACGGTATCGCCAATGGAGAAAATGCCGGGGTCAAACACACCGATAATATCACCCGCATATGCCTCGTCAATAACCTGACGGTCCTGAGCCATCATTTGTTGGGGCTGGGAAAGACGAAGACTTCTGCCTCCCTGGATATGAAAATATTCCTTATCTCTTTCAAATTTTCCCGAACAGATTCTAAAGAAGGTGATGCGGTCACGATGGGCTTTATTCATATTTGCCTGAATTTTAAAGGCAAAGGCAGAAAAGGTTTCGTCGGTGGGGTTAACGGTACCCTCACGTGTCTCGCGGGCTAATGGTGTCGTAGTCATTTTAAGGAAGTTTTCAAGGAAAGGTTCAACACCGAAATTTGTGAGTGCGGAGCCGAAGAATACGGGGGTAAGCTCGCCCTTTTGCACCTTTTGCAAATCAAACTCAAAACTTGCGCCGTCTAAAAGCTCTATCTGGTCAACCAGCTCTGCCCGTTGGTATTCACCTATAAGCTCATCCAGCTTTTCAGTATCGGTTATATCACATTCAATGGCGGTCAGCTTTTCCTGACCTCTATGAAATTCATTGAATGTCATAATCTGTCTTTTATCACGGTCAAAAACGCCCTTGAAACCAACACCGCATCCAATGGGCCAGTTTACAGGATAAGTGCCGATACCAAATTCCTTTTCAAGCTCATCGAGTAGCTCAAAAGGGTCCCTTGCTTCACGGTCAAGCTTGTTTATAAAGGTAAATATAGGAATATGTCGCATAGCCGTTACTTTAAATAGTTTTCTTGTTTGCGGCTCAATACCCTTTGCGGCATCAATCACCATAACAACACTATCCGCTGCCATAAGAGTTCGGTAGGTATCTTCAGAGAAATCCTGATGCCCTGGGGTATCAAGGATATTTATACAGCAGCCTTCATATTCGAACTGCATAACCGAAGATGTAATGGAAATACCTCTTTGTTTTTCAAGGTCCATCCAATCTGAAACGGCGTGTTTGGCGGTTGCCTTTCCCTTAACCGAACCTGCAGTCTGTATTGCACCACCGTAAAGCAGAAGCTTTTCGGTGAGCGTTGTTTTACCGGCATCGGGGTGGGAAATTATTGCAAAGGTGCGTCTGCGATTTATTTCGTCTTTAAAAGCCAATTTTACAAACTCCTTTGTTTACTAGTGTTCTAAAACAAAATTTTACCATATCTAAGTTATTATATCAAGTAAATATTTTTTTAAAGTTGTAGTTTTAAAAAAGGGGAGTAAAAATACTCACATAAAGGCATATGATGCCTAATGTGGAGAAAGCATACTATAGTTGAACTAAATATAGTGCCCTTTTTATTAAAAACAACAAAATCTTGTGGATAAATTCAAAATAATATTCTTTATTGCTTGACAAAAAAACAGTTAAACTATATACTAATACTACATAGTATCTTTAGTCTCGGAAAGGTGAAAACGATGGAACACAAAAATTGGAATGGATTTGTTGGCGAAAAATGGAAAAAGGAAATTAATGTTCGTGATTTTATTCAACAAAATTATTCTGAATACAAAGGTGACGATAGCTTCCTTTCCGGTGCTACTGATAGAACAAAGGATTTGATGAAAAAGCTCAATGCGTTACTGTCTTTAGAGCAACAGTTCGGAGGAGTTCTCGATGTTGATACTGCCACCGTTTCGTCTTTAACGAGTTATTCTCCAGGTTACATAGATAAGGAAAATGAGCTTATAGTCGGACTACAGACAAACCGTCCTTTAAAAAGGGGAATTAATCCCTTCGGCGGTATGCGAATGGCACGTCAGGCATGTGAAGCGTATGGATACAAAGTAAGCTCTAAAATTGAAGACGAGTTTAAGTATCGTACTACCCATAATGACGGTGTTTTCAGAGCCTACACCGATGAAATGCGAACAGCGAGGAAATGTCATGTTATAACCGGACTTCCCGATGCCTACGGCAGAGGCAGGATAATCGGTGACTACCGAAGGGTAGCTTTATATGGAATAGAAAAGCTTATAGAGGAAAAGAAAAAAGATAAGGCTGCACTTTGTGAGAACGCCTTTGACACAGAACAAATTCGTCTTGACGAGGAGCTTTATCAACAAATAACATTCCTTGGATATATGAAAGAAATGGCGTCGATGTACGGTTTTGATATAAGTGAGCCCGCTAAGGATGCAAAAGAGGCTATCCAGTGGACCTATTTCGGATACCTTGCTGCA
>JAGAZW010000075.1 GCA_017939855.1 Clostridia bacterium
ATCTATTAATACCTCATCAAAAAGATATGCGTTTGATGTCATCTTCGAACGAAATTTAATTTGGTTATTTTTTAAATCCGTAGAAATTATATCAATAACCTTAGAATTATAAAGCGGCTCACCACCAAACCATAAAATCTGCACCTTATCTCCGCCACATTTATTTATGATATATTTAGCAACATCATGTGCCGTTTGCTCTGTCATATTTATACGTTTATAGGAAAGTTCAAAACAATAAAAACAGCGAGCATTACAGTCAGTAGTTGGATATATTACGAATGTATGCATATTTGGCTTTTTATTACTATCCGCAATCATTCTGTAAAGAGCATCAGTTTGCTTAAATAACAGGTAATCATTAAATTCTTCCGGCACAATAAACCAATTCTCGACCAAATAAGATACTGTTTCGTTGGTCAAGTCACAAGAATCGTAGGCTTTAAACTCTACATCATCAAGTAAAAGCATCTCACGAGTCATCAAATTATAGAGTAAAAATCCATCCTCAACCTCACACACTTGAAGATATGTAAGCGGTCGTAAGTTATTTGTTTTGATTTTTTGTTTTCCTGCTGCTTTAATAATAATATCGATCGGTTTATTTACTTGTAGCATACGTTCCTCCGGTTTATATAAATTCAAAGCGGCTTCTAAACGAAGCCGCTTTTTTGCTATGGATTAAGCACCACCTGGGCAAGCCTGTTCAGGAGCATTTCCTACAGGAGCTGGAACCTCCGGTAAAGCACATTCCACTTCGCCACTAGCAGTAATAACATCCGCTACGTCAAAACGTGCTACTTCTAATAAAGCCTTCATTACAATTCCCTTCTTTCATCATATAATAAATTTTAAAAATTAATAATCTGGCCAGAAATTACGTGCTGAAGCTGCAAAAGAAGCAACTGCACGATACAGATCACCAACCGTACCTGTATCATTAATATTCTTTGAGAGCTGAGATTCAACGCTGTATTCGTAAGTCCAAGTATCGGTACCATTAGTGATAGTTAAAGTAACCAACTTGTTGGTGTCAAACAAAGCAACTTGATCAAAGGCAAAGTAGTAAAGACCATACTTACCATATTCACCTTCGCCGCCTTTTTCTGTCGATAACTCGGAACCGTTTACTGTACGTGTTTCAGTCTTATCCAAACCTTTAGAATAATATGTTGCAGTAAAGGTCAACGCTGACGGATCGGTGCAACCTGCTGCCGCAAGATTGATTGTATAATACAAGCTCGGTGCAGATTTAAATAGCATTTGTGTAGTAATTTCTTTATCACGAATACCGTCTATTTCTGTGATTTCGCCATAGGGTGTCTTGTACTGCTGATCAATGTTTGCATTAGGAGCAGAGAATGTTGACAATGTGTTGCCAGCAGGACCCTGTGCAGCAAAGTGTGTCTGAGCCGCTGTTCCTAAATTTAAGATATCTACTGCCATCGAACGATTGACAGCGTTGCTGAAGTTTTCTGTATAATATATATCAGCAACTTCAGCTAAAGTTTCGGAATCAAAAGTGTAATATTTAGTAGCCACACCGTCTTCATAAATGGTAAGTGTATATGTAATATCAACGCTCATTTCAAAAATAGAAATATCTGCATACGATAAATAATACATTCCATATGCCGGATAAGAATTGCTGTCACAATTAGACTTACTAAATGTCACGCTAGGAGTATTTCCACTGTAAGAGTATGTGGTAGCACTGATTTCGCGTTTGCTAACTGTAAACTCGAAATCATCATATTGTACGCCGCCAAATACCAAAGTGAAATAGAAACCAAACTTATTTCTAATTAACATCTGTCTCTTATACAAAACACTCTTTAGAGATTCATCTAAAACCGGACCTGTTGCAGGGATCTCTTCGGTCTTGGTAGCTCCACATGCAGCAGTACATGCGTAGGTCATAACACCTGCAACGCCAGGTTGTGCAGCAGTAGTAACTGTGCCTTCGTCCCAAGTGTGGTCAGCATAGTCATGCTGCTCACCGCAGGAGCAATCATGCCAGTGACCTGCTTCATTATAAGACCACTCAGTAGCTATATCGTGCTCAGGAGCAATATCCTCGAGCCATACAACGTTTTCTTCGTCGGTCTCTGCTAATTCAGCAAGGTTTGCTGTGAGGTTGCCCTCTGCATCATAATATTTTACATTTAAGGTGCCGCAAACTGCACACTTTGCATCGTAAACAGCATAAAGTGCACCGTCATAAGCAACTTCTAAACAACAAAGTTCATTCATATTGTCATAACTATGACCAAGTGGGTCTGTAGTTTCGCTGGAAATTACTTTACCGCAATCATCACAGGTTTCTACTACGCTTCCTGCCTCTGTGCAGGTAGCATCGGTAGTTACGATTGTAGTATTGGGATGCAAACAACTGGTAGTTTCAAAATAATCTACCTCTGCATCGGTTTTTGCAGTTACTACATCGATAACGCCGGACTGAGCTTCATCAGCATATTTGAATGAAGCAACATATTCTGCATTAGCTTCGCCTTCACCTACTGCAAAAATCTTAGAAAGATAAAATTCGTGTTCACCGAGGTCAGCAATTGTAACGGTAATGTTAAATACAACCTCTGTTTGAGCCTGGTCAAAGTTCGCACTGTTGTCATAAGCTGCGACAGTTAAAACACCATCTTTGTAGCCTTTTTGAACAGACCATGTGTCTATTCCGTCGATAGCAACAGTATCCGCACTGATGTCAAAAGCAACACCCTTGGCAAAATTGATCTGGAAATCAATTGCATTAACAGCTTCAAGAGTAGTTACAGTTACAATAGCGGTGGATTTGCCGTTTTCGTCAACAGCAATTGCGCCGCTTTCATCTCTTAAGAGATTGAGAGTTGCAGTGCTGTAGACAACGTCTTCGGTTTCAGCAGCTGCAGTTAGTACCGGACAAAGTACCATAGCAATTGCCAAAATGAGAGCAATAATTTTAGAAATTTTTCTCATCATTAATAACTCCTTACTGGCATAAAAGCCAAGATTGGCGCCCCGGACAAAAGCGCAAAAATAAGTTGCTAAAAATGCCGCTAATTCTGCGGTATGCTTTATTCTAACACATAAAATCAAAAAAATCAAGCATATTTTTTGTGAAATTTATATTTTTTTATAAAATTGGCAATACTATTTTGTTATCTTGCACAAAATTTTCCTGTGTCACTATTTATCATATACAACACTCACGCATTTCAAAGCCTAACAGATACTATATATTGAAATAGTATTCATATTTTCAGTAAATATTACCAAAAAATATTATTTAATGTCTAGCATCTAGCGTCTAGTATCTAGCGTTTAGCATCGTATTTTTCAACAAAGCTTTCACCGCAACCGTAATTTTCGTATACATAGTCGATATCCTTATCGCCTCTACCGGAAAGGCATACAAGTATCGAGCCTGACTTATGCTCCTTTGCATACTTAATGGCATACGCCAAAGCATGAGAGCTTTCTATTGCGGGTATTATGCCCTCATAACGTGAAAGCAGGAAAAAGGCTTCCATCGCTTCCTCGTCCGAAGCGGTAACATAATTTACTCTGCCTTTATCTCTTAGATAGGCGTGTTCGGGACCTACACCGGGATAGTCGAGTCCTGAAGCTATGGAGTAGACCGGCAACGGTTCGCCCTTTTCGTCCTGCAAAAGATAGCTTTCAAATCCGTGGAGTCTGCCCTTGGTACCGAACTGCATTGTAGCAGCGTGGTCGCCTACACCTTCTCCTCTGCCCAATGGCTCAACACCGTAGATATCAACCGGGTCAGAAAGGAAGGGGGTAAACATACCGAGCGAATTGGAGCCTCCGCCCACACATGCACAAACGGCATCGGGCATAATTCCGGTCATATCGATAAACTGTTCTCTTGCTTCAATACCTATAACAGACTGGAAGTCTCTTACTATCATTGGAAACGGATGGGGTCCTAAAGCAGAGCCTATACAATAAATCGCATTATCATACTCTTTAAGGTAGGCATCAAACGCTGCGTCTACCGCCTCCTTCAAGGTTTTAAGTCCATGCGTTACGGGCACAACGTTAGCACCGAGCATTTTCATTCTTATAACATTGGGGTGCTGTTTGGCGATATCCACCTCACCCATATATATATCACATTCCATACCGAAGTAAGCTGCAGCGGTAGCAAGGGCTACACCGTGCTGACCGGCTCCCGTTTCGGCTATCAGCTTTTTCTTGCCCATATATTTTGCCAAAAGCCCCTCGCCCATACAATGATTCAGCTTATGGGCTCCTGTATGATTAAGGTCTTCTCTTTTAAGATATATCTGACAATTACCGAAAAGCTTAGACAGACGCTCACAGTGATAAACCGGGGTAGGTCTGCCCTGAAACTCCTTGCGTATACGACGAAGCTCGTTTATAAACTGCGCAGAATGACAAATTGCGGCATAGGATTCATTTGCCTCTTTAAACGCCGGCTCTAATTCCTTAGGTAAAAAAGCACCACCGTATTCACCAAAATAGCCTTCGGCGTTTGGAAACTCTTTTAAATAGTTGTCAAATTCTTTATAGTTATTCATTTTAAATGCTCCTTATTATATATAATGTGTGGTTTTTTGTGCAAAAGCGATTTCAAGGTCGCCATCGTTCTTTTAAGATTATCATAATTTTACTCCGTAAATTTTAATTGTCAAGTGCTTTTAAAATTTACGCCACACCATTTTGTTTACAACACCGGTGTAAGACTGGATAAGCTTTACAACCTTTGTGGAAACATTTTCCTCTATATAATCGGGAACGGGTAACCCTAAGTCACCGTTTTGGTTTGCCGTTACGGCGGTCTTTACCGCCTGAAGCAGCGACGCTTCATCTATACCTGCCAAAACGAAGCATCCTTTATCGAGTGCTTCTGGGCGTTCGGTGGAGGTGCGGATACATACTGCCGGGAAGGGTTTGCCAACCGATGTGAAAAAGGAGCTTTCTTCGGGCAGTGTTCCACTGTCGGATACAACGCAATAGGCGTTCATCTGCAGACAATTATAATCATGGAAACCCAGCGGCTCATGCTGTATTACCCTTGAATCGAGCACAAAACCGCTTTCCTCCAAACGTTTTTTCGAACGGGGATGGCAGGAATAAAGTATAGGCATATCGTATTTTTCTGCCATTTTGTTTATAGCGCCAAAAAGGGAAAGGAAATTTTTATCTGTATCGATATTTTCCTCTCTATGCGCAGAAAGGAGAATATATTTTCCTTTCACAAGACCTAATCGGGCATGGATATCAGACGCTTCGATACTGTTAAGATTATTGTGAAGCACTTCCGCCATAGGCGAACCGGTTACATAAACACGTTCTTTCGCAAGTCCGCATTCGTGCAGATATTTCCTTGCGTGTTCTGAATAGGCTAAGTTTACATCCGAAATTATATCTACTATCCTGCGATTAGTCTCCTCAGGCAGACACTCGTCTTTACAGCGATTTCCTGCTTCCATATGAAATATAGGGATATGAAGTCTCTTTGCGGATATTGCCGAAAGACAGGAGTTTGTGTCACCTAAAATGAGAAGGGCGTCGGGCTTTATCTGACTCATCAGCTTATATGAGCAGTTGATAATATTGCCTATTGTTTCTCCCAAATCATCTCCCACTGCATCCATATATACTTCGGGGCTTTCAAGCGACAGGTCCTTAAAAAATACGCCGTTAAGATTATAGTCATAATTCTGACCTGTATGAGCAAGGATGCAATCAAAATATTTTCTGCACCTATCTATCACCGCAGAAAGACGAATGATTTCTGGTCTGGTTCCCACGATAATCAATAATTTAAGTCTTCCGTCATCCTTAAATTTAATATCACTGTAATCAGTTTTAATGTTCATTTTTATCTATCCTTTTATTTAATGAGAAAATTTAAGCCACCTGAAAAATTTATGATTTTCCAAACTCAAAATGATAAATCCTTCAACAATACATATTATAACGACCGTTATAAATACTAAAGGTATGCTTTCTATTCCCAGTATTCTTTCAAAAAACAGTTTTACAATAGATCGAACTATTGAATGTGATGTGTATATAATAATCGATATCGTTCCCATTTTAACATAAATATCGCTACCTTTAATTTTTATATCATAAACCAAGGAAAAAATAAAGAAAACTACCGGCATTAACATTATATAACACTCATTTTTGTAGGTGCCATTAATATTCTTCACAAATAGCCACTCACAATATAGCATAACAGCAGATATCACCAAGCATATACCGTTTATAACTTTACCGTAATCAATCTTGTGTTCTGCAAAAATTTTACCAATTACTATCCAGAAAAAAGCAGCAGGAAAGTTGTGCATTGGCACCATAAAAATTTTGGTATATGTCGATAAAACAGACGATATTACTGGTATTTGCGAAAAAGTATCCCAATAACTTGACCTAAAACAAGTTAGAATATAGAATGTTGCCGATATTGCAAAAAGCATGCTGTCGTTCATTTTTTTCGATAGAAAAAAAACTACCGAAACTGCAACTATCGAAGCTTGTATATACCAAGACGCAGGGAACGTATCAGAGAGGAGAAAGCCTCTCATCATCAGATATAACCCCTTCATTATTCCCGCAGAAAAATATTTCCTTATCATTAATGTGTATGGAAACAGTACTACAAACCAAAACAAATACAGTATCAAATTTCTTTTAACATATCGTGCAAGACACTTGCTTTTTTCCTTTTGATTTTCAATGTTTTTAATTTTGCCGAAAAATAAATATGATGATATAATAAAGAAGATTGGTACCGCCAATCTCAACCAAGGATATAATGTTCTTGAAAAGAGATTTGAATGTATAGCAACGACCATAAGTGAAAGACAAAATTTTAATAAATCCAAAGTGTAATTTCTATTTTTGTTTTTAATTGCTGCAACAGCGCTACTCATATTATATCTCCTCACACTTCCTCAAAAAATGTATCGGGTTTATCCGGGTCGAAGCTCTCGTTTGCCCACATAACCGTTACCAAATCTTCGGTATCGCTTAGGTTTATTATGTTATGGGTGTAGCCGGGAAGCATATGTACTGCCTCTATTTTCTCTCCCGATACTTCAAACTGCAGCACCTCGTCAGTTCCGATTTTGCGCTGCTGTATAAGACCTTTCCCTGAAACCACGATGAAATATTCCCACTTCGTGTTATGCCAATGCTGACCTTTTGTAATGCCGGGTTTTGAAATGTTTACCGAAACCTGTCCGCATTTTTCGGTTTTTATAAGCTCTGTAAAGCTGCCTCTCGCATCAACATTCATTTTCAAAGGAAAACTCGTTTTTTCTTTAGGCAGATAAGAAAGATATGTAGAATAAAGCTTTTTTTCAAAGCTGCCCTGGGGAATTGGGGGCATAAGGAGGGTTTTAGGCTGATTTTTAAATAGATAAATAAAATCGACTATTTCGCCCAAGGTTATCTTATGCTCTATGGGCACCTTACAATATTTGCCGTCTTTTGTCTCGTTGCCTTTAAGAGCGCTTATAAGCTCCGCCACAACATCATCTATATAAACTAAGGTCATTAAATAATTTCTATCGTTTACGGTTATTGGTAAATCATTGGCTATATTGTTACAAAATGTTGCAACGGCACTATTGTAGTTTGGTCTGCACCACTTGCCGAAAACATTTGGGAAACGGTAAACCAAAACCTTAGCACCGGTTTCTTCCCCATAACCAAACATAAGGTCTTCTCCTGCTTTTTTTGACCTGCCGTAGGGGTTGTCAAGGGAAGCTTGTATAGAAGAAGATATCATAACCGGACAGTTGTTGCCGTTCTTTTTCAGGGTCTCTAAAAGGGTAGAGGTGAAACCAAAATTACCCTCTAAAAATTCACTTTCTTCTTTTGGACGGTTTACACCCGCTAAATGAAACACAAAATCGCAGTCGCTGCAGTATTCATTTAATAAAGCAATATCCGCATCAACATCAAAAGAATATATCTTTTCTATATTGATTCCACCAAAAGACCTGTCTTTACCGTCAGCAATATTTCTAAGTGCCATACACAAATTCTTGCCGATAAAGCCGTTTGCGCCGGTTACAAGTATTTTCATACTTTTTACTCCTTAAAGTTATAGTCTAAACCTACATACAAAAGAGACTGCTGGTAACTGTCAATTTTATCTGCTGTTATGTTTTTCATTGTTGCCATATTCTCTTTAAGCTTTTGATTTTTGAAAAACACGGTTTCAAGACCACGTGAAAACCACATAAACGGCAAAAGAACCGGAAGCTTGTTAAGAATCGGATACCTTTTCCTCATAGCCTCTACCGACGGAAAAAATATCTGACGAAGACGTCTGGATTTACCACCTTTGGCAGAGCCCGCAGTTTTTGACGCCTTGACCGCTTTTGAAAGCGACTTCGCTTCTGAGGTTCCGAAAGCACCGGAATTTAAAATAACCTTGAAAATAAAGGCTGACTTTTCGTCAAATTCTTCCGATTCGAACAAACATTCCAAAAGAACGAGAATATTCTGATAAAACTCATTAAGCTTTAATTTTTCAAGCTCATATTTTATGTATTCGTCATCCATTTGCGGATATTTTTTTCTATAAATATAGATGTCGGTCAGATGCTTTATACCGATACCGCCATCTCGGTAATGCTTGGCAAAATGGGAAAAAAGATATATAAACGTATCCTCTTGCGACATCTCATATCGGCAAGTAGATTTCTCGGTTAAGTGCGCCTTACCCCAACCATCACCGAAATAGGCATAGTAGTCCTTAAAATAAGATGGAATAAGATGCTTATGAAGCTCTAAAAAAAGAGACTTTTTCTTCCAGATTAATTCGTGGTCGCTTTCTCCGCCACTCTCAAAGCCCAGCGCTGAAACAATAGGTATAATTTTTTCGTATTGTTCGGGCTTTATAAGGATATCCGCATCTCCCATAGGACGCATATCGCTTTTGGGGTACAGTTTCTTTAAAACGGTACCCTTAAGCGGCATATAATTTATACCGTTTTTCTGAAAGGCATCAAAAATGCAATCCAACTCATATAGCTGTTGGGTGGATTTTGCAACTATTTTACAGGAATATATAAAAAGTCCCTGCATAAGCTCATCTTCGTTAGAAATTCCAGCATTTAAAGCGCCGTAATAAGTCATATTAAGTACGCCGTGTCTTTTTGCAAGGGATACTATTGCGCCAAAATCGGCTGTGTCGGGCAATGAATTCTTCTCGTCCAACAACGCATTCCTAATAAGGACGGCTATTCCCTTTTGAGTTGTATCAAGCATCAGTGATTTCCTTTCATTTGGGCTATTTCATCTTTGATATACTGCAAAGAAAGAAGCTTTTCCTTAACAGCTTCTACACCTAAAAGATGGGTGTTATTGGAATTGAACTCGGTCAAGGTATTGCGTTTTGAATCTCCTTCACTGAAATATCTATCGTAATTGAGATCACGCTTATCGCTGGGCACACGATAGAAATTACCTAAATCCTCAGCGTTTGCACACTCCTCATTGGTGAGCAAGGTCTCATACATCTTCTCACCGTGACGGATACCGATTATTTTTATGTCCTCTTTACATTCAAAAAGCTCTTTAACGGCAGTAGCCAAAACTCCTATAGTACAAGCAGGAGCCTTTTGCACAAGAATATCTCCGGTAACTCCGTTTTCAAAAGCGAAAATAACAAGGTCAACCGCCTCGTCCAAAGACATAATAAATCTTGTCATATCAGGGTTTGTTATGGTAATTGGTTTGCCCGACTTTATCTGCTCAATCCACAGCGGTATCACAGAGCCGCGCGAACACATAACATTACCGTAACGTGTACAGCATATCTTTGTTTTATTCTGGTCAACCGTACGGGATTTCGCTACAGCTACACGCTCCTCTAGTGCTTTTGTGATACCCATAGCATTAACAGGGTAGGCCGCCTTATCGGTTGAAAGACAGATAACCGACTTTACACCCTCTTCTATAGCGGCAGTAAGCACATTATCGGTACCGATAACATTAGTACGAACAGCTTCCATTGGGAAAAATTCACAGGAAGGCACTTGCTTGAGTGCTGCTGCATGAAATATATAGTCTACCCCGTGCATAGCACTCTTTACCGAGGACAAGTCACGCACATCGCCTATAAAAAACTTAATTTTTTCAGAAAGCTCCGGACACCTTGCCTGAAATTCGTGGCGCATATCGTCCTGCTTTTTTTCGTCCCTTGAAAAAATGCGTATTCCCGCAATATCAGTCTTTAAAAAGCGGTTGAGCACCGCATTACCAAAGGAGCCGGTACCACCCGTTATCATCAATGTTTTGCCTTTAAAAAGTGACATATCCTACCTCCAAAATATCGGCTATTCTCTTTGACGCAAAACCGTCTCCATAAGGATTGGATGCCTTGCTCATACTCTCATATACAGCCTCATCTTCCAGCAAAAGCTTAAAGTTTTCATAGATGGTTTCTTCATTTGTTCCGACAAGCTTTAATGTTCCCGCATTAATACCCTCAGGACGCTCGGTTGTATCACGCATAACAAGCACTGGTTTTCCAAGAGACGGTGCCTCCTCTTGAATACCACCCGAATCGGTAAGTATCATAAAGCTTCGAGCTAAATAGTTATGGAAGTCTATCACTTCTAAAGGCTCGATAATTCGTATTCTGTCGCAATCGCCTAACTCTTGATCGGCAGCTGCACGAACAACAGGATTCATGTGTATCGGATATATTGCCTTAACATCGGGATGTTCGTCAATAATACGACGAATAGCCCTGAACATCTGATGCATAGGCTCACCCAAATTTTCTCTGCGGTGGGCGGTTATCATAATAAGACGACTGTCTGCGGCCCACTCTAAATGTTCACTTGTGTAATTCTCTTTAACAGTAGTGGAAAGTGCATCAATTGCTGTATTACCCGTAACGAAAATACTCTCAGGAGCCTTGCCCTCTTTTAAAAGATTACCCTTAGAAAGCTCGGTGGGGGCAAAGTTGTATTTTGCCACGATTCCCACAGCCTGACGGTTAAACTCTTCGGGATAAGGTGAATAAATATTATATGTTCTGAGCCCCGCCTCAACATGACCTACGGGTATCTGCAGATAAAAACAGGCAAGAGCAGTAACGAAGGTAGTAGAGGTATCGCCATGAACCAGAACAACGTCCGGTTTTTCCTGTTCTAAAACCTCTTTTATGCGATTTAAAATATTAGTTGTAATGTCAAATAGCGTCTGCTTTTCCTTCATAATGGAAAGGTCAAAATCCGGCACCACATCAAAGACCTCTAAAACCTGGTCGAGCATCTGACGGTGCTGACCGGTTACGCAAACAACCGTTTTTATACCCTTTCGGGACTTTAATTCATTTACCAGCGGACACATCTTTATAGCTTCAGGACGTGTGCCGAAAACTAACATAACTTTTTTCATGATTTTCCTCCTCGTTGGAACTTATTGCGCTAATTTACTTGCCAACTTTCTTTTTATCTTATTCCACAGTGTCATACCACAATATTTTTTATAAAGTTTTAAAAAATCCATGCGTACAGAATCTTTAAGAGCTGGAGAATTTAGTAGTGTTTTTGATACGCTTTTACTATATGAAGGATTGCCGACTACACAAGATTCAAAATTTATTGAATAACTTTTCAGAACGTGAAAAACATTCTTTAACTGTTCGTCAGCTTTAGCTGTGTTTGCCACAACTAATGAAAGTCCCTTATCATCATTTATTGCGGGGTTAATTTTATTTATCCCCCAAAAATCCGCCAATGTTATATCACTTAGATAATTGTCAGCTTTAAAGCGACAATTGTAACAAGACGGTCTTAAAAAAATATTTGAAAGAAAACTTTTAAGATATAAGTCCTCATGTACTCTCTCGATTTTCGAATCGCCGCTTTCAAATTCTATTTTCATAGAGAAGTTTTTCCAACCATAGCTTTTGTCCCTAAAAAAAGCAGCAGTAACTTTAGAGTCATTAAGTTTTTCTTTATATTTAACATAGCTTTGCCACAATGCGTTTGATGGAACTCCATGACATATAAAATCAACCGTAAGAAGGTTTTCATATTCTTTGTTGAGGTATTGTTTTAGTCCCGCTATCTGACATGGTGTTCCGGAAAAAAGCACTTTGCGACCTGTTTCTAATTCTGTTTTTGCTGAAATATATGCATCTGAGATTTCGCTTTGAACATATTTTGACCCTCGAAGTTTGCCTAAGTCTTCTTTGTTTTCACAAGAAATATGCCTAACGAAATTGTTTTTAACCAGTGCGGCGCCGAAACAGACTCCTCCTTCGTCTATTACCTTTTCTGCTAAAGCACTAAAAGCTCCCCCAGAAGAACTTTTTGAACGAATTTCTTCGTCTTTATGAATTACAGCGTAAGCTGTTTTTTTGCTTTTTCGAATTTTAAGATTTTCCAACGGACAAACTTTTTTACAAAGCCCACAATTTATACAAAGTTCTAAATTGATTTCAGGATATAAAAAACCGTCAGTATGAAGTTTCATCTGTATTGCTTTCTGGGGACATATGTTAAAACAAGCCCCGCAACCTGTGCAGAATTTTTTATTTATTAACACCTTATCTCTCCTTCAGGCTTTAAGAATTTTTTCTGC
>JAGAZW010000076.1 GCA_017939855.1 Clostridia bacterium
AGTTATTCAAATGGTGTGTTTACAAACGCAAATGCTGTAAAACGTGATTTTACTTTTAATAAATCTGAACATACCGAGGCAAATGTATCTAATTCCTACTATCTTGTAAGCCAAGTCAAAACACTTGAAACACTCGGATTTTCTGAAGATTACTGGGTGCATGACGGTAAATTGCCTCAACTAAAAATAACAGGTGCCGAAAATTATATATCGGGTGACGCTAACCTTGACAAGGCAGTAGATATTCGCGATTTGGTTGCAATGAAGAAGCATATCGCAGGTATCAATATGACCTATTTCTCCGTATTGGCAGGTAATTTTGACGGTGTATTTGAGGCAGATGGTTCAGCAGTTGTTAACGCAAGCGACTTGGCTGCAATCAGAAAAAGTTTTTTAAAATAGAAAATAATCTTTAATTCTTATTTGATAGGAGAAAAGCATGGCAATTCCTGATATACCCTATAGTATTAAACCAAAAGAGTTTGCTGCTGACTTTTGTTCTGCAAAAGCAACGGGCGAATTAAGCATTGAGAGTAAACACTTTACTTTCAATGTAGAAAATCAATTTGAAACACTAAAACTCGAATTGACTTTTCCAAAACTCGGCGGTATACGACTTAATTCTATGACTAAAGGTTTTTTCAATACAGAGGAAATAGAAGATATTTCTTATGAGGAAACCGAATACGGTTTTAAAATTTTCACCAATAGTGAATGTGTTCTCTTTACCTCAGGTGAAAATTGGAAAATTGATGTTCTTAAAAATGATAAAGTTAAATTTACATTTTCCGAAGATAATCTTAAATTCGGATATGCTGACAACAAACTTGTCGGTATTAGAATTAAAGTGAACAAATCCCAAGGGGAAGCATTTTACGGATTGGGCGAAAGATATAACGGAATTTTCCAGAATGACGAAGTGATTTTATGGAATTCGGACGGATATTATACAGGAAACGCGGATATCCCCAAGATATATAGTTATATCAATGTACCGCTTATTCACAGCACCGAAAAATATAGTTTATTCCTTAATTCAACCTATTGCATCAGAGCGGATTTCTCAAAAAACGAAGAATATATACTTACTGCTGAAGGTCCTATCTGCGATTTTTATCTTTGGACAGGTTTACCGCAGGATAATATTCAGAGTTATACATCTCTTACAGGAAAACCCTTTATTCCGCCTAAGTGGGCGTTTGATTATTGGGCAGGCGGCGGTGCTGTAGACTGGGAAATGAACGGACTCAGCATTATTCCTGAAATTGTAAAGGGTTGGATTACCGAATATGAAGAAATGGGAGCGGTTCCGTCAGCACTTTACGGTGAGGGCAGACCATCAAAGAACCCTGATATTTATAAATATCTTAACGAGCATAATGTTAGAATGCTTATGTGGAATTATTCGGGAACATCTGTTAATACTGTAAGAAATTTATTACCCAATGTTGAAGAGAAGGATTTGCCTGTAATTAGATATCTTGATAATCCTGATGTGTTTTATGAGGATTATATAGATTTTTCCAGTCCAAATGCAAAGAGTTTGATTACGGAAAAATATAAAGAATTCTGGGATTGGGGTCTTAAAGGTATAATGGTAGATTTCGGTGAATATGTTCATTGGAATACCATAATGAGCAACGGAATGGAAGGTAGTCAGTCACATAACTTGCACGCTTACTTCTATAATAAAGCGAATAATGATGCATGGCGTGAACGACATGGTGACGATTTTGTGCTTTTTGCAAGAGCAGGTTGTGCGGGAAGTCAGGCGTATGCTGCTAACTTTACAGGAGACCAAGCATCATCCTATGAAGGATTAGAAGAGCAGGTTAACGGTGTAATTTCTGCATCGGCAAGTGGCTTTTCAATAATCGGCGGAGATTTGGGCGGTTTCTTCACACAACCTAAGTTTGACCTATATTGCAGATGGTTGCAATTTTCTACATTTACCCCTTTAATGAGGGCTCATGGTTGTCCCACAGGAAGAAATCCTTGGGAATGGGGAGATTATGGTAGAAATATATATAAGGCTCACTATTTTTTGAGAAAAAACCTTTCTGATCTTATATATAGAACTGCTGTTCGTAGCGGTGAAACGGGTATACCGATGGTTATGCCGTTTGCTATGGCTTATCCTGAGAATGAGGCTGTAAGAAATACTGAAGGCCAGTATATTTTTTGTGATAGCATAATGGTAGCACCTGTTACAAAAGCGAAAGTCGAAGAATGGGCTGTTATTTTCCCTAAGGGAAGTTGGTATAACATCTGGACAGGCGAAAAGATTATAGGTGAAAACACGGTTCAAACTGTAAAGGTTCCATATGATAGAGGTCCGGTATATTTTAAATCGGGTTTAGTTACAGAAATTATTGTGGGCGATTCTTATGAACTTGCAACACCTGTTAAAGAAGAAACTGCTCATAAGGCTTTACTGATTACTGAACCTGATAATGAAATTTCCATTAACGGATATAATCTGAAGGTTACAGATGCCGGATTTGAAATTATTGCAGAAAATGATTCTCACGATATTTTGATAATCCACGGTAAGGTTGCAAATAAAGTTAAGGTAGACGGAAAGTTACTTAATCTAACCGATAAAACAGATGGTATAGGTTACAGAATTTGTGACAATAAGACTACCGCGATACACACAGACTCAAAGTGGAAAAATATAACTGTTGTATAACTTTGTCATAAAGTTTAATATATAAAAAACAGAAAGAGGTATACTAATGAAAAAGCAATTTTTAAGGCTTGTTGCGGTTGCAGTAACATTTACGTTGATTTTGAATCTTGTTGGTTTGAATTTCGGGGTTATATCTGCTGACAGCACAACAAAAACAAAAACTTGGACTTTTGATTCGGAAAATGATTTGAATGATTTTGAATCATATTATTACAGCAAGGCTACCGGTTATGTAAAAGATGATAGCATTTCTCAGTCTTTTAACCATTCAAATGGTTGACTTGTGCGTAATGAAACAACCAAAGCTTATAAGTTTAATGGGGAATGTTGAAAAACAGCTTGTTGATACGTCGGCTATGATTG
>JAGAZW010000077.1 GCA_017939855.1 Clostridia bacterium
CCCTCGGAATATCGCTTATGCTACCGTCGGTTGTGATAACAAGACCTATTGTAGAATGCTCATCAATAACCTTTTTCGTGCCTATTTCTGCCGCCATATTAAAGGGTATAGGTTCCTCAAACCAAGGCGTCCTTACCATTCTTGGTTGGTCACCTTCAATATAACCTAATGCACTCGGAACAATATAACCTACACAATCCACTAGGCGAACATTCATACCGGCATTGTTTTCAACATTAATTTCAACACCCTTTTCGGGTATAAATTTAGGCTCGGTTGTCATAATCGTTCGCCCGGATGACGACTGAGGCAACTCATCGTTAGCGCGTTCTTTCTGGTACTCCTCAGAAATATTAGGAAGCACCATTTTTTCCATAAACTGCTTTATAAAGGTAGATTTACCCGTCCTGACAGGTCCTACCACACCAATATAAATATCGCCGCCGGTACGCTTGGCAATATCTTGATAAATATTACTGTTTGCCATAAATATTCCTCCGAATTTTTATTAATCTGATGCCGGATAACACTGTTAAATGATATGAGGACAAAAATTCATTTATGACAATTGCTTACTTTTATTATTAATATTTTTTATAAAATTAGTTTCTCAAAAATAAAAAACCCCTGATCTTTAAAAATCAGGGGTTAAAGTAATAGTTTAGTATATCGGGAATTTTGCACAAAGCTGTTGAACTTCATTGGAAATTCTTTCTTTATTGCCTTCGAAGTCTTTTATTATTTCGCTAATCCAATCGGCGATAAGCTCCATTTCCGGCTCTTTGAAACCACGTGTAGTAACAGCGGGAGTACCGATTCTAAGACCACTTGTAACAAACGGACTTTGAGGATCGCAAGGAATGGTATTCTTATTGGCAGTGATATGAACTTCATCAAGTCGCTGTTCCAATTCTTTACCGGTGATGCCGGCGTTAACAAGTTTTAAAAGCATAAGATGGTTATCTGTACCGCCCGATACAATTTCAATACCGTTTTTAATAAGTCGGTCACAAAGTACAGCAGCGTTTTTAACGATCTGCTGCTGATAGTCTTTGAATTCATCAGTAAGCGCTTCGCCTAACGCTACAGCTTTTGCAGCAATTATGTGCATCAACGGGCCACCCTGTGTTCCGGGGAAAACAGCTTTATCAATTTGTTTAGCATATTTTTCTTTGCAAAGAATCATTCCGCCACGAGGACCACGTAAGGTCTTATGTGTGGTAGTTGTAACCACATCGGCGTAAGGCACCGGCGACGGATGAACTCCGGCTGCAATAAGTCCGGCAATATGTGCCATATCAACCATCAAATAGGCTCCTACTTCATCGCAAATTTCTCTGCAACGTTTAAAATCAATAATGCGCGAATATGCACTTGCACCTACTACAATCATTTTTGGCTTGCAATCACGTGCAATTTTAAGCATTTCATCATAATCTATAGTTTCGGTATCTTCACTCACACCATAAGGAACAACATTAAAATATTTGCCCGAAATATTAACGGGTGAGCCGTGAGAAAGATGACCACCCTGCTGTAAATTCATACCCATAACCGTATCACCGGGATTAAGAAGCGCAAAGAAAACAGCAAGATTGGCGTTGGCACCGCTATGCGGCTGTACGTTAGCATGTTCTGCACCAAAAAGCTTTTTAGCTCTTTCACGTGCAATTTCCTCAACTATGTCAACGCACTGGCAGCCCCCATAATAACGTTTTGCTGGATAACCTTCTGCATATTTATTAGTTAGTACACCACCGGCTGCGAGTAATACTGCTTTTGAAACAATATTTTCAGAGGCGATAAGCTCAATGTTATGCTGCTGGCGGGCAAGTTCCAAACTACAAGCATCTGCTACCTTTGCATCATACTCTTTAAGTTCTTCAAAAAAATTCATAACTAAACATCCTTTGTGATAAAAATTTCC
>JAGAZW010000078.1 GCA_017939855.1 Clostridia bacterium
CAAATTTTTTGTTGAAAAAGCATTGACTTTATCAAGATAAAGTGATAAAGTATTCAATAAAGAAAATTAAGGGAGATAAAATATGCAATTAGACCCTAAAATTTTAAAGACAGACGAGAGGGTAGCCTACGCTCTTCGTTCGATTTACCGCAAGTTTGGTTATATGCGATTTAAAATGAGTAGATTTGAAGAATATGCGTTATATATTAAGAATAAGGATTTTCTAGTGTCAGACGGTATAATTTCTTTTACTGATACGAACGGTCGCTTACTCGCTTTAAAGCCTGATGTGACCTTGTCGATTATTAATAATTCAAATAATTCTGTCGCTGAAACTCAAAAACTATATTACGACGAAAATGTCTACCGAATTTCAAAAAGTTCTAAGTCTTATAAGGAAATAAGACAAACAGGTGTAGAATGTATAGGAAATGTAGGACTTTTGGAAATATGCGAAGTATCGATGTTAGCAATAAAGAGTCTTAAAAGCATTTCCGACTCTTTCGTTTTTGAGCTTTCTCATATAGGACTTTTAGAGGCAGTTTTAGAGCAATACAATATTTCTGACAATTTAAAAACAATAATTTCACTCATTACCAGTAAGAATCTTGATGAATTAAAAAAGCTCGAATTAGATGAAGAAGCATTAAAAGCGATTTGTGTATTTGTTAAAAACTTCAGTTGCTTTGATGATGCTGTGGTTGAGCTTGAGAGTATTTGTTATAGCCGTGCGGCAGTAGAGGCACTCGATGAATTTAAAGCTATATTAAAATTTGTTTTGGATATGGGCTATGCAGAAAATTGCAAAGTCGATTTTTCTCTGGCAAATGATATGAGTTATTATAGCGGAATTGTCTTTCGTGGTTACATAAAGCAGGTGCCTGTAGGGGTGCTTTCGGGCGGTCAGTACGATAAGCTTATGCGTAAAATGGGGAAAAATTCAGGTGCTATAGGCTTTGCGGTTTATTTGGATGCCCTTGAAAGATATAATATGGAAGAGATGCAGTATGATGTTGATACGGTGTTGTTGCATAAAGACGACATTTGTGCAACGTTAAAGAGGGCAGAAGAATTATCAAAAGACGGAAAGAGCGTTAGGGTGCTAAGTAAAATACCTGATGGTCTTCGTTACCGTGAGTTTATAGAGTGAGGTAACTTATGGAAATGATAGATATTGCTTTGCCTAAGGGCAGACTGGGCGAAAAGGTATATTCAATGTTTGAAAAAGCAGGCTTTGAATGTCCTTCCATAAAAGAAGAGAATCGAAAACTTATCTTTGAAAACGAAAAACTTGGTGTCAGATATTTCTGGGTAAAACCTTCTGACGTTTCTATCTATGTAGAAAGAGGGGCGGCGGATATCGGCGTTGCGGGTAAGGATATACTCCTTGAATATGAACCGGATGTTTATGAGCTTTTAGACCTCGATATTGGAAAGTGTCGGATGGCAGTTGCTGCTAAAAAGGGCTTTTATGATAATACCCATACGACCCTCCGTGTTGCTACAAAATTCTCTAAGATTGCAGAACGCTTTTATGCAGAAAAGTGCAGAGATATTGATATAATTCATTTAAACGGTTCAATAGAACTAGCTCCGATTTTAAATCTTTCCGATGTTATTGTTGATATTGTCGAAACCGGAAAAACGTTATATGAAAACGATCTTGAAGTGGTTGAAACAATAGTTCCGATATCGGCAAGATTAATTTCAAATAAAGCGAGTTTTCAGTTTAAAAATGATATTATTGAGAAGATAAAAAAGGCTTTAAGTGAGCAGGTGAGGAACAACAATGATTAGTATATACGCTTATGGTGAGGTTTCACACGCGGAAATATTCGCAAGAGGGACCGCTACTACTGATGTTTCGGCAATTGTGTCAGATATTATAGAAAATGTAAAACAATGTGGAGACAACGCTCTTTTTGAATATTGCGAAAAATTTGATAAAGCCAAACTTTCAAAGCTAGTAGTAACCGAAGAGGAAATTGATGAGGCGATAAATTCAGTTGACCCAAAGTTTATTAAAATTATAGAAAAAGCGGCGGTAAATATCCGTAGTTTTCACGAAAAGCAGCTCCGTAATAGCTTCATAATCAATGAGGCTGACGGAATTGTAATGGGTCAGAAGATAATTCCTATTGAAAAGGTAGGTCTTTATGTTCCCGGAGGTACGGCTGCCTATCCTTCAACCGTTTTGATGGACAGCATTCCGGCAAAAATTGCAGGATGCAAAGAAATATGCATAACAACTCCGCCCGACTGTCAAGGAAAAGTTAATCCTTATATTTTGGCAGCGGCAAGAATCGCAGGGGTCGATCGCATCTTTAAAGTGGGCGGAGCTCAAGCAATCGCTGCATTAGCCTACGGTACCGAGACTATCCCTAAAGTTGATAAAATAGTAGGACCGGGAAACGCTTTTGTAGCAGAAGCCAAAAAACAGGTTTTCGGTTTAGTATCCATCGATATGATAGCAGGTCCCAGCGAGGTTTTAGTGGTGGCAGACTCTAAGAGCAACCCCGCATTTGTAGCTGCAGATTTGCTTTCTCAGGCAGAACACGATAAAATGGCAAGTGCAGTACTTGTTACTGACAGTATGGAACTTGCGCAATTAGTCAGTAGCGAACTTGAAAAGCAGATTCCTCAGCTTGAGCGTAAAGAAATTGCAAGAACTTCTATTGATAACAATGGTAAGATCATTGTTGTTGACGATTTAAATAAGGCAGTAGAGATATCTAATGAAATTGCCCCTGAGCATTTAGAGCTTTGCCTTGATAATCCATTTGATTATCTTGATAAAATTAAGCATGCGGGTTCAATATTTATGGGTAGATATTGTCCTGAGGCGCTGGGTGACTATTTTGCAGGTCCTAATCACACCCTTCCCACTACAGGTACCGCAAGATTTTCGAGTCCTCTTTCGGTGGACGACTTCGTTAAAAAATCTCAATATACATACTATACGAAAGATGCCCTTGTTAATGTGGCAAAAGATGTGGCGTTTTTTGCTGAAAAAGAAGGTCTGACTGCACATGCAAAGAGTGCCATAATTCGTCTTGAGGAGAAAAAATGAGCATTTTTTTGAATGAAAAATATAAGAATTTAGAGGTTTATACTCCCGGTGAGCAGCCTCAGGATATGAAGTATATAAAATTGAATACAAATGAATCACCATATCCGCCATCCCCCGGAGTAGTAGCGGCTATAAACGCAGAGCAAATAGAAAACCTTCGTCTTTACTCAGACCCCGAATGCAATAAATTAAGGGAGGCTATGGCAAACCTCTACGGCGTTAAAAAAGAGAATATATATCTTTCAAACGGCTCTGATGATATACTTAATTTTTCTGTTATGGCATTTTGTTCTGATAATACACCCGCCGCATTCCCCGAAATCAGTTACGGATTTTATAAAGTATTTGCCGAGCTACATAATGTCACTTATAAAACTATTCCGCTAAAAGAAGATTTTTCCATAGATTATAAGGATTATATGGGACTCAACAGTTTTATTGTTATAGCGAATCCTAACGCTCCGACGGGCAGATATCTTTCACTGGAAGAAATTGAGCAAATAATAAAGGGAAATCCTAATAATGTAGTGCTAATTGATGAAGCATACATAGACTTCGGTGGGGAGTCGGTTTATCCTCTCACAAAAAGGTATAAAAATCTGATTGTTGTGGGGACATTTTCAAAGTCACGTTCTATGGCAGGTGCAAGACTTGGCTTTGCAATAGCTGACCAGGATTTGATTGATGATTTAAATCGAATTAAGTATTCAACTAATCCTTATAACATCAACCGCTTAACCTTAGCTGCAGGGGAAGCCGCAATAAAGGAAGACAGGTATTATAAGGAAAACTGTAAAAGAATTATAAACACACGTGAATACACTCAGAAAAATCTTTGCGATTTAGGATTTACGGTAGTTCCCTCAAAAGCGAATTTTATTTTTGCAAAGTCTGATAAAATATCCGGACAAGCACTTTATGAGAATCTTAAAAAACGTGGAATACTGGTCCGCCATTTTAATATGAGTAAAATTAATGACTATAACCGTATAACTATAGGAACAGTCGAGGAAATGCAGACATTTATAAAAACAGTTAAAGAAATATTGGAGGAAGTAAAATGAGAACAGCTGAGATCATCAGAAGGACAGCCGAAACCAACATAGCGCTAACCCTTAATCTTGATGGTACGGGTAAAAGCGAAATATCTACCGGTTGTGGCTTTTTAGACCATATGCTAACCCTTTTTGCAAGTCATTCTCGTTTTGATTTATATGTAAAGTGTGCAGGTGACACCTATGTAGATTATCACCATACTGTTGAGGACATAGGTATAGCTTTAGGCAAAGCATTCAATGATGCATTGGGGGATAAAAGAGGAATAAGCCGTTACGGCTCTGTTATACTTCCTATGGATGAAGCGTTGATTTTAACTGCGGTTGATGTTTCGGGCAGAGGACATCTGGAATTTGATTTAAATATACCTTCAGCCCAAATAGGCGATTTTGATACCGAGCTTGTTGAAGAATTTTTCCTGGGATTTATAAGAAATGCTGCCATAACTCTTCATATAAAATCGCTTTCGGGTAAAAACTCTCATCATATAGTTGAGGGAGCATTCAAGTCATTAGCCCGTTCTTTTAAAGCGGCGGTTGCTATTGACGAGGCTTTCAATGACGAGATTCCTTCCACAAAAGGAGTATTATAAATGGTAGCGATTATTGATTATGGTGTCGGTAATCTTTTTTCTCTATCGAGTTCGTTTAAAGCAGTAGGAGAACAGGTAGTAATAACGAGTGATATTCAGACAATTAAAAGAGCTGAAAAACTTGTTCTGCCGGGTGTTGGTGCATTTGGTGATGCGGCGAAGAAACTCGAAGAAAGTGGACTCAAGGCTCAGATAATAAGTGAAGTCGAAAATGGCAAACCGCTACTCGGCATTTGTTTGGGTATGCAACTGCTTTTTGAAAAAAGCTATGAATACGGTTGTCATACGGGACTCGGATTTGTAAAAGGAGATATAGTGCCCTTAGAAGATAAAATACCGGCAAAACTCAATATTCCGCATATCCATCTCCGTTATCTGTCCCTGGGGCGCCGGCGGCGGCACCGATGCCTGCCTGCGCGCTTTCTGCCTCGCTCTTGAAAAGC
>JAGAZW010000079.1 GCA_017939855.1 Clostridia bacterium
ACCCTTTAAAGGATCCTTTAAGTGCGACCTTAATACTGACGGATTCCCTCTATACGCTATACTGAATCTATCAATACATACTGCGGAAAGCGTTTATGTAGATGAAGGTATGAGCAAATGGGAGGCAGCTCTTTTCGGTGGTGCAAAGGATTCAACCTTTGAAAATATTTATATACTTAACGCCAAAATTAAAAACGATAATTACGGTGATAATCGAATTGGAGCTACTTATGAAGATATCCGTTATGGTATGGATGATATGCCTACAGCTCCTCTTATTGGACAAAGCGTTAATTCCACAGTTATCGGTTGCGGAGCAACCGGTGTTGTTGATGCCAGAAGTAATGGTTGCGGAGGACTTATAGGTCAGGTTAAAGGCGGCAGTGTTCAGAATTGTTGGAGCATTGTTAATGTGAAAACACTTGGAAAATGGAATCCGGGCGGTCTTGTAGCCTCAGCCGGTGAGAATGCCACGATTTCCAACTGCTTTGCAACCGGTAATGTAGAAGGCACACAAAGCACTATTGGAGCTCTCATTGGAAGTGCAAATTCGGTTATAGTGCAAAACTGTTATGCTACCGGTAATGCCCGTGACGGATTCATCGCAAGAATTGAAAATTCAACAGTTTCAAACTGTTATTATGCAGGAAATGCAACCGCAGGAGGATCTAGTTGTGAGGTGCTTGCTTCTACTGTATCTAACGGTTGGTATCTAAGCGGAAAAGCTCTTACTCATGAAGGATATAAACAGGGTTCAGCGGCGGATATTAAAGCGGCATTTGCAAGTATTTCCGAATGGGATACCTCAGGTGAGTTACCTGTATTGAAATCCGTTAAAAAGCCTGATGATTTTTCGGGATATAAGGCAGGAGCAGTGTTTGGAACTCCAAGTCAGCCACAGGCAAATACTTCGAGTACACCTTCAGATACTACTTCATCTCAGGTATCCTCATCAGAGACTACACAGGCTCTTATGTCAATTGAGGAATTAACCGACCTTATAAATAAGTTACCCATAGCTGAGCTTGTTACCTTGGATAATAAAGAAGATATAAAAAAGGCAATAGCAGCTTATGAGTCACTTAGCGAAACCGATAAGGATAATTTTGACCTTTTAATTTATAAGAAGCTTACTGAAGCGAAAAAAGCAGTATCTAGCCTTATGGTTGCCGATTTATCTAATCGCATAGAAGCATTACCTGAAGCCAAGAAGCTTAAGGAGGCAGACAAAAAGGAAGTTGAAGCAATTTATGAGGATTTCAATTTCCTTGATGAAGATTTTAAAGCTTATATAAGCGAGGAGCTTCGTACCAAATTGGAGAATTGCGTAAAAGCTCTTGAGAATGCAACCCAAACAGGTGCATCATCTTCTGCCTTCACAACAAGCGAAATTTTGGTTTTAGTTCTCTTAGCCGCAGTTATTTTCTTTAATGCGGCAGCAAATATTGTTATAACAATAATTTTCTTTAACAAAAAGAGAAAAGCGGCGATAGAAGACGGAGGTTCTGATTATGAAGATTAGAAATGTCTTTAGCCGTCTGGTATGTTTTGCTTTTTG
>JAGAZW010000080.1 GCA_017939855.1 Clostridia bacterium
AGGCAGACAGTTCTTTGTTATGGGCCATTGTGAATATGATGCACTTACTCTTGACGCCGAATACCGCAGAGATATAGAGGCAGGACTTGATACGGATGTTCCTGAAAATTATTATAAAAATAATGACCCCGAAACCTTCCCGATTGTTACCTGGCGTGCTCATGGTAGTCTGCTCTTTACAAACTGGCTTAATTATTTTGTATACCAGTCTACGCCATATGACCTTAAAACAATGAAAGAAAAAAAATAATTTTGACCGCAAACCGATTTTTTCGGTTTGCGGTGCTTTCAAATTTGTTATTTTACAACAAAAAGATAAAATATCTCAATAAATTTGGTAACAGTGTATAAAATGTCAAAAGGCGTCATATTTATCAACATTATTTGTTGACAATTTTTTCGTTAAATGATATAATTTATTAAATAATATAATATATAACAAAATAACAGTACCCTTGTCATTTTCGACAGGGCTTTATTAAAAAAGATACGAAAGGAGAATTAACCATGTCCTTGCAAAACACTCAAAAGATTAAGAAAGTTTGTGTTAATGATAATCTCCTTGCGTTAGTGTCTCAAATTGATGTTACCGAATTTTCGAATAATAATTCTTATGCTGTTTTTCCGGGTTTTTGCGATGTGCATGTTCATTTTCGCGACCCGGGATTTTTTTATAAAGAAAATATTTTTACAGGAAGTATGTCTGCAGCAAGAGGTGGATATACCAGCGTCTGTACTATGCCCAATCTTAATCCTGTACCCGATACCAAAGAAGGTCTTGATGTTCAATTAAAACTTATTGAAAGAGATGCAGTGATTTTTGTTTATCCCTATGGCTCCATAACTAAAGGTGAAAATGGTTTGGAACTGTCTGATATGGAGGATATGGCAGAGAATGTAATAGCATTTTCGGATGACGGTAGGGGAGTCCAAAGTGATGAGATGATGTATGCTGCTATGGTAAAAGCAAAATCGTTGGGCAAAATGATAGTCGCACATTGTGAAGTAAACGATTTGCTTCAAGGCGGTTATATTCATAAAGGTGAATATGCTATGGCTCACGGTCATAAAGGGATATGCTCTGAAAGTGAGTATCTTCAGATTGAAAGAGATTTGAAGCTTGTAAGAAGGACGGGTTGTAAATACCACGTGTGTCATATTTCCGCCAGGGAGAGTGTTGAGCTTATCCGAAAAGCAAAGGCTGAAGGTCTTGATGTGAGTTGTGAGACGGCACCGCATTACCTTGTTTTAGACGACAACGACTTAAAAGAAGACGGCAAATTCAAAATGAATCCTCCGCTTCGTTCTGCGGCAGACCGTATGGCGCTTATTGAGGGGATAAAGGACGGAACTATTGACATGATAGCCACCGATCACGCCCCCCATTCAGCAGAGGAAAAATCAAAAGGACTGAAAATGAGTGCTTTCGGAATAGTTGGTCTTGAGACAGCTTTTCCGGTGCTCTATACAAAGCTTGTAAAACAAGGCATCATAACCTTAGAAAAACTTATCGAGCTTTTGTCGATTAATCCTAAAAAGCGTTTTGGTATAAAGGATGATAATAGCTTTACGGTTTGGAATCTTGATAAAGAATTCCTCGTTGATCCTAACGAGTTTTTATCAAAAGGCAGAGCTACCCCCTTTGAAGGAGAAAGACTTTCGGGTGTTTGTGTGCTTACTGTTTGTGACGGCAAGATAATTTACAAATTATAAGATTTATTATATATTCAGGAGGCTGCTTGTTATGGCAAAAAGAACAGATATTAAAAAGATTTTGATTATCGGCTCAGGTCCTATAGTAATAGGTCAGGCTGCGGAGTTTGACTATGCAGGAACACAAGCCTGTTTGGCGCTTAAAGAAGAAGGCTATGAGGTCGTTTTATGCAATTCTAACCCTGCCACAATTATGACAGACACTGTAGTTGCAGATAAGGTATATATGGAACCGCTTACTCTTGAATATATAGCAAAAATTTTAAGATATGAGCGTCCGGATGCTA
>JAGAZW010000081.1 GCA_017939855.1 Clostridia bacterium
TATCTTTTTATAAATTTCTTCTGCCGTATTAAATATGAATTTTCTTTCTTTTTGTTCGCAAGTATCAAGTTTTTTTGTTTTGGGTAATCCCCACACATTAAAAAATCGGGGACCTATCCATTCATCATATTGTGTATCGCAAAGCATACCTTTAATAACGCATAAACTCGCCTTTTTTGGTTTCATAAAAATTATTTTCATCGGATACTTTATTATTGCAAAAAGGAGTTTTGGATAGTGAGCAGTAATGTTGGTGAAAGTGATGCCCGGATGCACAATTGAACACGATACATCCTTTTCGTTTTTGAAAAGTTCTAAAAGCGAAAACATCAAAAACCGCTTTGAGTTACCATACACCTTTTCGCTTTCTTTTCTCTTTTTGAAATCTATATCTGTGCAGTCGGTTTTGGAATATGTATGTGCTATGCTGCCCAGAGCAATAACCTTACCGTTTTTCTTTTTAAGCTCAGGCAAAAGCTCTTTTACAAGAAAGTACTGAGATACAAAATTTATCTGAAAAACATTATCAAAACCCGTATCCAAAATGGCTCTTGGTACACTGTAGACTGCCGCATTGAGAACAAGGAAATCTATTTCGATTTTTTTTAGTTCCTCTGCTGCTCTTTTCACGCTTTCAAAATCGGATAAATCTAAAATTATCCGTGAAATACTTGTGTTCGGGAAAAGACTCTTTATATCCGCTTCAAGCTTAAGGGATTTATTTATATTCCTGTCCAAAAGCACAATATTTGCTTTCTGTCTCGCAAGATGAAAACAAATTTCCCTGCCTAAACCACCTGTTGCACCCGTTATAGCTACCGTTTTCCCGAAAGAGATGTTCATATTGCGTGTAAATATTTCCTTCATAACAACTTAAACTCAAAACTTCTCCTTTGAACTTATGACTTGTTCCTATTCTTTTGCTGATAAGTTTATTTTATCACATTTTCTCCTAAAAGTCCATCAAACCATTTGCATTATTTTCTAGCTTTTACCCATAATATTAACGGTGATATTATGAATTTAAGAACCGATCTTGTATCAGAAATAAAGCAGTTGCAGACCGAAAAAATTTCCGGAGCCAAATCAAAGCAGGTAGATTACGGTAAATGTAACATTCTGCAGGTAGATATATTTACCCAAGACGCCGCTAAAATTTTAAACAGACCAATGGGCAAATATTTCACCCTCACCTTCCCTCGAATCGACAGACTTTATGACACATCAGATATTAAAGAGGCTCTTATATTTACACTTAAAAAATTACTGCCTGTCAAAAACGGTAATATTATGGTTGTGGGGCTTGGCAACACAGATATAACCCCCGACGCTTTGGGTCCGCTTACCGCAAATAAAATTATAGCCACCCGACATTTAGACCAAGACATAAAGCGAAGGCTGGGTCTTGAAAAACTTAAAAGTGTATCTGTTTTAATTCCGGGTGTTCTCGGCAAAACAGGAATCGAGGCCTCTCTTACCACTGCCGCTACAATAAAATCCACTAATACTACTGCCGTTATTGTTATCGATGCCCTGGCGGCTGCTAACAA
>JAGAZW010000082.1 GCA_017939855.1 Clostridia bacterium
TACCTCACTTGAAAAGTCAGCATGTCCTGGAGTATCAACTATATTAATTTTATAATCTTAGTACCTGCAGCACCTGCTTCGGACTGCATCTCGGAAACCTTTACGGTTGTTCCAAAAATATTTTTTAACCCTTGTGCCGACCACTGATCAACATAGTCTGCCATAGGGCTGGACGGAGTAATCGGATAGATACCGGCTACTTCAGTAAACGCATAGGATACATAAGCCGCAGCGTTATTACCGTCCATCGTCTTGAATTTTCTGGCCATTGAAAATTCCTCCTATAAAATAATAATGTGTGGAGCTTTTTATCTGAAAGCAAATTCAGACAAACTCATACGAATATATAATACCACTTTTTTTGCTTTATGTAAATATCAAAATTGATATTTTTTGAAGATTTTTTGTCCTTTTTCACAGTTTTTTTCAATGTTTTGACAACAATACCAATTTGATGCAAATATCTATAACCTCGATAAAAGTCTCCAACTTTTTCGTTTTTTTATTTACGTATTGATTTTATCGCCTTTTTAACTTAAAATAATAATCGTAGATTCGTTCAAAGGGAGGCGGCAGATATAAATATTTATGCAGACAAAAACAAACTTTCTTCTTTAAAACAAAAAGCAAACAAACTGCCGCTGAGTCCCGGCGTTTATATTATGAAGGACCAATCGGGTGCTATCATATATATAGGCAAAGCCAAGGCGTTAAAAAACCGTGTTACACAATATTTCGGAATGGGAAACAATCATACCGAAAAGGTTCGGCGTATGGTGGCGCAGGTAGATGATTTTGAATATATTATATGTGACAGTGAATTTGAAGCACTTGTGCTGGAATGTTCGTTAATAAAGCAAAACCAACCTAAATATAATATACTTTTAAAGGATGATAAGGGCTATTATTATATAAGGATAACAAACGATAAGTGGAAAAAAATAGAAACTGCTATGCAAAAAGACAAGCCGGGAGAATATATAGGCCCGTATTATTCTTCGTATGTAGTAAAGGACACTGTAGATTCTGTAAAAAAAATATTTAAACTCCCCGATTGCAACCGCAGTTTTGATAAGCCATCAAAGCCTTGTCTTAATTATCATATAGGCAGGTGCGACGCTCCTTGCAGAGCAAAAATCCCCCTTGATTCTTATCTTGAAACGGTAAAAGCTGCTTCGGATTATATTAAAAAAGGAGATAACAACGCCCTGATTAAACAGCTGAGTGCAGATATGCAAAAAGCATCGGAAAATCTGGAATTTGAATATGCTGCAAAACTGAGAGATAGAATAAACGCCATAAAAGGTCTTGCAGCTCGTCAAAAGGTAGTTATGTGCACTTATAAAAATCAAGATGTTTTTGCCTGTTGTTTTTTGGGTGAAGCAGCGTGTGTGAGCGTTTTTACCTTTCGTGAAAGCAGACTTTGCGATAAAAAACATTTTTATATTGACGGCATTTATGATAAGAACAATCTTTATTCGGATTTTTTAAGACAGTATTATTCTGAAGAAAGCGATATTCCGTCGAGAATTTTATTGGATGAAACCTTCGAAGATATAAAACTGATGGAGGATTGGCTTTCAGAAAAACGAGGTAAAAACATATCGCTTATAGTGCCCCAAAAGGGAGAACAAAAAAGATTAATTGATATGTGCCGCAATAACGCTGCCGACAATCTCGCACAAAAAGCAGATTTAATGGGCAGTGAGGCAAGGGCACTAAACGAACTGTCAGACATACTGGGACTCAGTAGTATACCAAGATACATTGAAAGCTATGATATATCAAATACTCAGGGTGACCAGAATGTTGCGGGAATGATAGTATTTAAAGACGGCAAACCCTTAAAATGCGCCTATAAACGTTTTAAAATTAAGTCTTTTTCCGGTCAGGACGACTTTCGTTCTATGGCAGAGGTAATTGACCGCAGACTGAACGAATACGAAAAGGGTGAGGACCCATATTTCAGCGTACTTCCCGACCTTATCTTATTAGACGGCGGTATAGGACAAATGTCGGCAGTAGAGCCGATAATAAAAAAGCACAACTTAGATATAAAACTTTTCGGTATGGTAAAGGATTCTAAGCATAAAACACGTGCTATAGCATCCGACGGTGGAGATATTTCCATCAAATCAAATCGCAGTGCATTTACTCTTGTGAATCAGATTCAACAAGAGGTTCACCGTTTTGCGATTTCCTATCACCGAGCGAGAAGGACTAAAAAGATGCTTGGTTCTGAGCTTATGGAAATTGAAGGAATCGGAGAAGCAAAAAAGAACGCCTTACTTAAACATTTCAAAAGTATTAAGGCTATCAAAGAAGCAAAAAAAGAAGA
>JAGAZW010000083.1 GCA_017939855.1 Clostridia bacterium
CTGCAATCTTCGCAATCATCGCAACAACAATCAAAATCAAACTCAAGTGGAGTACCGCAGTTCGGGCAGTTAATGCCATCTTCCTCGAGCATCTCTTCGTCAAGATAAATTATGTCATTACAAGCAGGACACTCAATTTCATAAAGATCCTCGTCGTGACAATCGCAACACTCTTCTTCACAGTCACAGCAGTCATCTTCGTCATCATAGATTAAGTCTTCAAGATTTGAAAGATCTTCATCAACGGCATCAAGCTGTTCGCTCATATCGTCACACGCATCTTCGATATCGCAAATCTCGGTTGTTATATCACCCAAAAGATCAATCAGTGCTACAAGGATTTTTCCTTCTTTTGTGGTTTCGTCTAACTCTAGACCTTCTGCAAGGCCTTTTATATAAGCAATTTTTTCACAAATATCCATTTCTTTTTCCTCCATTTTAAATTATGCTCTTTCCATATACTCGCCGGTACGGGTATCTATTCTTAGAACCTCTCCCTCATTTATAAAAAGAGGTACACGAATTTCAGCACCGGTTTCAAGCGTTGCGGGTTTGGTTGCGTTGGTCGCAGTGTTACCTGCAAATCCGGGCTCGGTAGCTGTAACGGCAAGTTCTACAAAGGTAGGAGGCTCAACACCAAATACCTTGCCTTTATAAGAAAGGATTTTGCAAACCATATTTTCTTTAACAAACTTGAAGTTATCACTTAGATCAGATGCGTTAATCGGCACCATATCATAGGTTTCCTGATCCATAAAGTAATAAAGGTCGCCGTCACTATAAGAATATTCCATATCCTTGCGCTCAATGAAGGCAGTTGGGAATTTAGCGGTAGGGTTATAAGATTTTTCAATAACGGCACCTGTTATTACATTTTTTGTCTTAGTTCTGACAAATGCAGCGCCCTTTCCGGGTTTAACATGCTGAAATTCTACCACCTGAAGAACCTGTCCATCTTCTTCAAATGTAACACCGTTTCTAAAATCACCGGCACTAATCATATTATTTTCCTCCAAATTAAAATTATTTCAAATAATGATTAATATTCCTTTATAGTATAAGGCCTTTTACATATTTTGTCAAGACCGACAGACTACTTAAAGGTTATTTTTTTATCCAGGTCGAAGGCGAAAAAGCGATTATCATTGGGAATATTTCAAGTCGTCCCAGAAGCATTGCGAAAGAAAGAACAACCTTTGAAAAATCTGTGTATGCAGAATAGTTTGAAGCAGGACATTCACCGCCAAAAGCAGGTCCTACATTATTAACACAAGAAACGGATGCGCTTAAATTTCCCTCTATTCCGAAAGGCTCAAAACAAATAAGCAAAAAGACCATGAGGATTAAAAACATATATATCGCAAAATAGATTGCAACGCTGTTTAAAACGCCTTCCTCCACACTTTTTTGCTCAAACCTTACATTTTCCACCGAACGAGGATGAATCATACAACGTATTTGCCTACCTATCATTTTAAGAAGCATAATCGTTCTTGAAAACTTAAGTCCGCCAGCCGTTGAGCCCGCACAACCACCTGCAAACATCAAAACAAAAAGAAGTCCTTTAGAAAGTCCGGGCCAATTATTGAAGTCTGCTGTGGCATATCCGGTAGTAGTTACTATTGAGGAAACCTGAAAAAAAGAATGACGTAGGGTTTCGGAAAGATTCTCGTAAACAGAAAAAACATTAGCGCTTATTATTGCAGTGCTGACTAAAATAGTCGCAATATAATACCACAACTCAGTGCTTTTTAAAGCAATCCCTATTTTACGAATAAGAACGAAAAAATAAAGGTTGAAATTAATACCGAATAACACCATAAATACCGCTATTACCCACTGCGAGTAGACACTATATGATGCTATACTATCGCTCCTAATACCAAACCCGCCGGTGCCCGCAGTACCCAAAGAATGAACAATACTATCAAACAAACTCATTCCGCCAAAATATAGCAATGCCGTTTCAAGAAGTGTCAAAAATATATAAATTAAATATAGTATCTTTGCCGTATCCTTAATTCTGGGCACAATTTTCCCGACAACAGGGCCCGGAACCTCAGCACGCATTAAATGAATAGAACGGTCAGAAACCTTTGGTATAATAGCCATAACAAATACTAATATACCCATACCGCCTATCCAATGAGTGAAACTGCGCCAGAAAAGCATACTTTTACTTAAAGACTCAACATTTGTGAGGATTGATGCACCTGTTGTTGTAAATCCGCTTACTGTTTCAAAAAACGCATCTACAAAAGACGGAATCTCACCACTAATGACAAAGGGCAGGGCACCAAAAACCGATACAGTTATCCAGACTCCGACAACGGTAACAAAACCTTCTTTGGCATAAATAACCTTATTTTTAGTGTGACAAATAAGACTAAGCAGTGTGCCGAATACAAATGCCACTGATATCGCAATAAGAAAACAAAGCGCTTGTTTATATTCACGATACAAAAGTGCAACTATAAGCGGCAATACCATTAAAGCTGCCGACAACTGACACATTCTGCCAAGGGTGTTTACAATCATTCTACGGTTCATATGCTTTCACACTCACTGATCGATAATATCGGTCAAATCATCGGGGTGTTGATCTGCCGCTATAACAATTACTCTGTCCCCAACCTTGAAGGTATCGTCACCCGATGGAATAACTGCTCTTCTGCCTGTTACAATACCGGCTATAAGTATATTGGGTTTAAAACGCATATCCTTTATAGCTACCCCTGCGTGTTGAAAATCATCCTTAACTATAAATTCAAGAGCCTCTACTTTGCCGTCCATAAGCTTATACAAAGTTTCAACCTGACTTCCAACTGTGTTTTGTAACGCTCTTGCATAACTCAATACCACATCAGAAATTATACGTTTTGGTGAAATAATACATTCCAGACCTAGTTTTTCCGCCATTGCAGAAAGCTCTTTGCGGTTAACTTTCGATATTACCTTTGGCACACCTTGAGAGTTTGCGAACAAGGAAACTAGTATGTTTTCTTCATCCATACCCGTAAGCGACACAAAGGCATCCATTGATTTGATGCCTTCTTCAAGCAATAGTTCCTGCTCGGCGCCATCACCCGCTATTACTACAGCCCCTGGCAAAGTATCACAAATCTGAACGCACTTTTCACGATCAATATCAATTATTTTTACTTCGTTCCCACTTTTTAAAAGCATTTTTGAAAGATAAAACGCCGTTCGACTCGCACCTAAAATCATAACATTACGAGCTTGTTTTTGGAGTATTCCCAATTTCTTAAGAAGTTTTTGGATCTCGGTGGGTGTAGCAGTAAGACCTATCTTATCACCGCTTTTAAGAACAAATTGACCATCGGGAATGAACACCTCTTCACCACGCTGAACTACACACACAAGATATTTACCCGGATATTTTTTACGAACATCAATTAGACTCATACCATCGATAGGACTTTTTTCTTTAAGACGTATTTCTACCATCTCAAAATTTCCTCTGGCAAAAGTTTCAATATTGAGAGCACTAGGCAGCTTCAATATATTGAAAAGCTCCCTTGCGGCATAAAGCTCAGGGTTGATAGCAAGGGAAAGATCAATTTGGTCCTTAATAAATACAAATCCCTGACCATTATATTCGGGGTTTCTTATTCTCGCAACGGTGTATTTTGCACCCAGACGCTTAGCTATAAGACAGCTTAGCATATTAAGTTCATCAGAACCCGTTACGGCAACAAACATATCAGCTTTTTGCGTTCCGGCTTCGGTTAAGGTATTGTAGTCGGCGGCGTTTCCGCATACACACATTACATCGTACATATTCGTTACGTCTTGCAAAACAAGATTGCTGTCATCTACCGCTATTACATTGTGACCCTCTGCCAAAAGGCTTTCTATTACCGTTGTCCCGATTTTCCCGCAACCCGCAATAACAATTTTCATTATAAATTATCTCCTTTTAAAAAAGAAAATATATACATCACTTATTATATATCATTGCTACAAATTTTTCTACTGTTTTTTGATAATTGACACTTCGTTTATTTAAATGTATAATTAATTGGTACTTTCATACAAAAGGAGAAGAGTATGGACAAGGAAAATTTGAATGAACAACCTCTTGACAACGACGACTTTACTGTGTCGCAAGAAAATATTGAGCCCACAGCAGACCCTACCGACTGCAAAGCGGATGAGAACACTAATCCTACCTCTCAAAAGAAAAGAAAATTAAAACTTGTTCTTATAGTTTTTCTTTGCGTTTTTTTAAGCATTATATTAGTTGTTGTTTCGGTATTTTTCATCTTAGCACAAATTGGTAAATACCAGTTCCGCAAAGGCAATACTCAGATAACCGTTTCCGGTATTGAAGACATTGTCGTCAATGAAGATGAAGTCATATATAAAGATAAAACCTATGTTTTAAATCAAAACGTAGTAGCTATTCTCTTTATGGGGATAGACAAAAAGGATATCAACGAAGACTTAGGTTACGGCAAAAACGGTCAGGCAGACTGTCTGTTTGTGGCGGCACTGGACACTAAAACTAAAGCGGTAAAAATAATACCTGTATCAAGAGAAACCTTGGTTGATGTTAATGTTTATTCATCGTCAGGTAAATATACAGGAACTAAAAAGCAACAGATTTGTCTTGCTTATTCTTACGGAAAAACAGCCGAAGATTCAAGCAAAAATGTTTTAACTGCTGTAAGAAGATTATTTTACGGAATTAATATTAGTTCCTTTGTTACGGTAGATTTAAGAGCTTTGGAAAAATTTACCCAAGAATTGGGCGGTGTTTCTCTTAACTGCCTTGAAGAAATGAAAATAGACGGGAAAACCGTCAAAAAAGGTGAAATAATTACCCTTAAGGGAAAATCAGCTACTACTTATATTCAGTCTCGTGGCAACGATGTGGAAGCAAATAATCGCAGAATGTTAAGACAAAAACAATTTTTATCCGCCCTCGCTTCAAAAGCAGGAAACGAAGTCATCAACAACTTCACAAAGCTTGGCGCATATTATAACACTGTTATCCCTTATTCCTCAACCGACCTCTCTTTTTCACAAATAACATATCTTGTCAGCAGTTGTATTTCTCCTGACATCGGTTCTAAATTTGAATATATTTCAATTGAAGGCCGTTCTGTTATGGGTGAAAAATGGGTTGAATTTGAGCCAAGTCAGGAATCACTTTTAGAAATAGTCTTAGATGTTTTTTATGTTGAAAAGAAATAAAAAGTCGGAAGGTTCTGCCTTCCGACTTTCGTTTTTTAAATAAACTATTTATTGTAAGAAATAAAGTTTGCAACAACCGCCAAAACAAAAAAGGCAATTGCGATATACTTTGTTAAACGAGCAAGAGTTGCATCTACCGTACGAGCCTTATTTTTAGAAAGGAATGTATCGGCTCCTCCGGAAATCGCACCGTTAATTCCTGCTCGATGACCTTGTTGAAAAAGAACAACCACAATAATAAAAAGTGAAACCAGAATCACAAGCGCACCTACAACTATTTCAAGAGCACCCATCTCTATATACCTCCGAAATTTTCAATTCATTATTTTAAGCAAAATATATAATAACATATAAGTTTTAATTTTGCAACATTTTTTTAAATTTCTTGGCAACAACCACCAAAAAGCTTATCAATATCAAGTCTTCTTTGCTCACTTGATTTTATAAAACCGAGCTTTTTGAAAATTTCTTCATCCAAAAACTCAGAATAAAATGCATCCATAGCACTTCTCTCGGCAGCAACGTGAAGCGCACTTCTGAGAACACCATCTGCCATAAGCAAATCGTTTTTCGGTTCTAAAAACAGAATGATGATTTTCCTTTCATCGAGCTCATAAAGACAACACCCAAGGGTCTCGCCTTTGCTTTTCGCAATAACTGCTCCGGATGTTTCGGTCAATGTTAAACCTTTTAAAGAGAAGAGCTCTTGCAATACTTTTTCATCTTTTACAGGACAAACCTCTATCATTTTATTCCTTCCTTTGATTTTGAAATGTTTTCGAGTCTCTGCATTTCTCGTTCGTTAAGATGTCTCCACGAGCCTTGTGGCAGCATACCCAACTTAACGCCCGCAATTTCGGTGCGCTTAAGACGGATAACTTCAAGCTTTACCGCCTCGCACATTCTGCGTATCTGACGGTTTCTGCCCTCATGAATAATAAAGCCTAAAACTGTGCGATCGAGCTTTCTTTCCATAACGAACACGTCACAAGGCAGTGTCATAGTCCCGTCAAGCTCAATACCACTGCACAGCCTTTTAAGCTGCTCGTCATCTACAGCTCCACCTACAGTTACACGATAGGTTTTATTTACATGGCTTGACGGATGGGTTAATATATTTGCAAGTTCACCGTCATTTGTCATTATAAGAAGGCCTTCTGAATTTCGGTCAAGTCTGCCTACAGGGAACACCTTAACTCCCACATCCCGAACAAGATCCGAAACACATTTACGGTCTCGTTCATCCTTCATTGTTGTAACAAATCCTCGTGGTTTATGTAGCATTATATAAACCTTTTTATTAACAGGAATTACCGTCTTTCCTCTGACAGTAACCTTATCTCTTTTTGGATCTATTTTATCGCCTAAAACGGCTATTCTGCCATTTACCTTTACCTTCCCCTGCTCTATTAGCTCCTCAGCCTTACGCCTCGAAGCTATGCCGCATTCCGAAAGATGTTTTTGAAGTCTTATTTTTATTTGTTTCATTTTTCTCTCTAAACAGCTGACAGTATTTGCTTAAACAGCATCATCAGCTTTTCTGAATTTTTATAGTTTTTTTGTGGCACATCATAAGGTGCCCTGATGTCTTCGGTTAGAATCAGATTGCCATCCTTATAATAGGAAACAAATCCTATCTTTTCACCTTCACTTAAAGGAGCATACAGCACCTCTGGCAAATTGATCTGACATGTAATTTCTCCACTATTTACCATAGCAAGAGATGTGTTCTCAAAGTTAAGTAACAAGCTTTTTTGCACTCCACCCAACAACTGCACCTCAAGCTTATCAACTGTGGGTTCAAGAACCACATCCTCTATTGCCGACACGCCAATGTTTATAAGAGCTTTATGGTCTGCCCAATCATTAGGATCGTTAAGTGTTACGCAAATAATAAATTTACCGTCATTTTTATAGGCAGTAACAAGACATCTTCCCGATTTTTTTGTATACCCCGTTTTAACACCTACCACACCATCAACAGAAGATAATAGTCGGTTATGATTTGAAAGATAGTGCTGACCGGTGCCGTAACTGAGTGTGATGTTTTTCGTAGAGACCGCCTTTGCAAACTCTTCATTTTCAAGTGCACACTTTGCTATAAGTGCTAACTCATAGGCTGTGGTATAATGACCGTCTGCATCAAGACCGGATGGCGTGACAAAATGAGTGTTCTTAAGACCCAGCTCTGCCGCTTTTTCATTCATCATATCAGCAAAGCCCTCTATTGTTCCGCCGAGCGCTATTGCAATAGCGTTTGCAGCATCATTACCCGAAGCCAACATAAGCCCGTAAAGCAAATCCCTTAAGCTTATCTTGTCTCCTGCTCGCAATCCCATCGACGAGCCCTCAACAGCCACCATCGGAGCTGTCACGATTATCTCACGGTCTAAATTCCCCCTTTCGCAAAGAATAAGACCGGTCATAATTTTTGTGGTGCTCGCCATACTCAGACGTGTGTTAGCATTGTATGAATATATTATTTCCCCTGTGTCCCCGCCTATTACTACCGCCGAAGCGGCAGAAAGCGCTTGGGTTTTTAAAGGCATAACACAGATAATCATCACAACTAGTGTTAAAACGCTTAAAAGCTTTTTCATCAATACCACCCATAAATTCTATGAGCAGTTCAAAAATCTTATTCTTCGGTTTTGTTCTTTTCCCCTTTTGTAAAAAGGGATTTAACCTTATCAATAAGCTCAGGTGCCATATTTATGGCTTTATCCACTGTATCCAATTCGTTGTATATCGGCATCATATGAACGTTCTCACCGTTTATAGCGATAAATGCCACCGGATTTACCGTAACTCCTGCACCGCCGCCACCGCCGAAAAGCGGAGCACTACCGTTCTTATTTGCGAAATCGCTACCGCCTGTCGCCATTCCGAAAGAAACCTTTGATACAGGAATAAGTGTTATTTTTCCTATAGTCAAAGGAGTACCTATAATAGTATCGGCATCAACCATAGCACGTAGCTTTTCCATTGTAACATTCATAATGCCCTGAAGATTGGTCTCACTCATTTTTCACATTCCTCACTTTTATTTTATCAAAACTATTATCGTCAATTTTTGCGATAATATAATTATTCAGTTTCACTCTCGTTAGATTTCTCAGAAAATTCGTCGTCATTCAAAGAAAGCTGCTCTCCAAGTTCTTTTACCTGCGGAACGTCCTTTTGTATGGCAGGAAGCTCACTTAAATCACTTATAGAAAAGCAACGAAGGAAATTTTTTGTTGTCCCATAAAGCAACGGTCTTCCCGGAAGCTCTAATCTGCCTCTTTCCTCTACTAAACCTTTTTCTACAAGGTTTGTTACCACCGAAGAGCAATCTACACCACGTACCTGCTCAATAAACGATTTTGTCACCGGCTGATTATATGCTATAACTGCCAACACCTCTAAAGCTGCGGGAGAGAGGGGTGTGCGCCGCTTTATCTCGAATGTCTTTTTTATATATTCGGCATATTTTTCTTCGGTTGAAAGCTGGTATGTATTTTGGAGTTTTAGAAGCTTTATACCCCGTTTCCCCTTTTCGAGCTTATCGCTTAAATCTTCGGCTATCTCCTGCACCTTTTCAGAGCTGATTTCGAAAATCTGACAAAGGCGCTCTATGCTTATAGGTTCGCCCGAAGCGAAAATCACCGCTTCAAAAGCAGCTGAAAATTCTTGATTGTTCATCGTTTGTGCCCCTTGATAATTTTAATTTCTGCATCGCTCAAATCATCTGTTTCGCATATCTCAACACGATTCGCTTTACAAAGCTCTAATACCGCTAAAAATGTTGCCACCAGCTCCGAACGTGAACGTGCAGTTTTATAAAGAGAACTCAGTTTCTTTCTGCCGCCCTTTACAAGATTTCGCATCACGAAAACTATTTTAGTCGAAACCGATACAATCTTTTTGGCGACTATTTTGGTAAAAGGCGCTGTCGACGGCGGAAGCCTTCTTTGTCCTCTTCCTACTGCCGCAAGATAAGAAAGATATATAATATCCGGTGTTGTTACATTTTCATAGGTTTTATCTGCCTCATATTCAATCGGTTTTCTCACGAAACAATCAAAGCCACCGGTCATATCCGCAAGTTTCAAGGCAAGTTCCTTACAAAGCTGATATTCAATAAGCTCCCCTGTGAGTTCTTCTTTAAGGCGGTCTATCTCCTCGTGCTTTGGTAAAAGACTTACCGTTTTCATATAGATTAGCCTTGCCGCCATTTCAAGAAATTCACTTTGTATCTCCATATCCTGAGCCTTAAAACGCTCAATTTGCTCTAAATACTGGTCAATCAGAAC
>JAGAZW010000084.1 GCA_017939855.1 Clostridia bacterium
CAGACCAAGATAGTCTGCGATTTCAGCATATCGGGCGAGTGTATGGGGATGGTCATATTGAGAAAAAGTACCCATTTTAGTAGGTGTTTCACTTGCATTAAAGCGGAGAACCTCTTCTATCATAAGAGCGTTAGCAACGCCGTGCGGTAGATGATGGAAAGCGCCGAGCTTGTGAGCCATAGAGTGACAAACACCTAAAAATGCGTTTGCAAATGCCATACCTGCCATAGTAGCGGCATTTGCCATTTTCTCTCTTGCCTCAATATCGGTTTGACCGTTTTCATATGCACGTGGTAAGTACTTGAAGATGTTTTTAAGTGCTTGAAGTGCTAATCCATCGGTATAATCGGTAGCCAACATTGCAGCATATGCTTCCACAGCGTGAGTTACAGCATCAATACCGGAAGCTGCAGTTAGACCTTTTGGAGCGCTCATATGAAAATCGGTGTCGATGATTGCCATATCGGGAAGGAGCTCGTAGTCAGCAAGTGGATATTTTACTCCGGTTGATTCGTCAGTTATAACGGCAAATGGAGTAACTTCAGAACCGGTACCTGCAGAAGTAGGAACAGCGATAAAGTATGCTTTTTCACCCATCTTTGGGAAAGTGTATACACGTTTGCGGATATCTATAAATCGCATCGCCATATCCATAAAATCTGCTTGTGGGTGCTCATATAGAACCCACATAATTTTAGCTGCGTCCATTGCACTACCGCCGCCGAGAGCGATAATGGTGTCAGGCTTAAAGGCCTCCATCTGTTTTGCGCCCTCTTTTGCGTTAGAGAGTGTTGGGTCAGGCTGAACATTAAAGAAGGTGGTGTGAGCAATGCCCATTTCATCAAGTTTGTCGGTTATGGGTTTGGTGTAACCATTCTGATAAAGGAAGGTGTCTGTTACGATGAATGCTTTTTTGGAGTTACGAACAGTCCTAAGCTCATCTAGGGCTACCGGCAAACATCCTTTCTTGATATATACCTTTTCAGGTGCCCTAAACCAAAGCATATTTTCCCTTCTTTCTGCTACTGTTTTAATATTTAAGAGGTGCTTAACACCTACGTTTTCTGATACCGAGTTGCCGCCCCAAGAACCGCAACCTAAGGTAAGTGAGGGAGCGAGTTTAAAGTTGTAAAGGTCGCCGATGCCACCGTGGGATGAAGGAGTGTTTACGAGAATGCGGCAGGTTTTCATTCGAACTGCAAACTCATTAAGTTTTTCTTGCTCGGTGATTTCATTCAGGTAGATAGAAGATGTGTGACCGTAACCACCGTCGGCAACTAACTGTTCAGCCTTTTTAAGTGCATCAGAGAAATCGGGAGCTTTATACATAGCAAGTACGGGAGAGAGCTTTTCGTGAGCAAATTCTTCGGAAAGTTCAACGCTTTCAACTTCACCAATAAGAATCTTAGTTCCTTCAGGTACCTTTACACCGGCAAGTTGTGCTATCTTTGCGGCAGTTTGACCAACAATCTTAGCGTTTAATGCACCGTTAATAATAATAGTCTTGCGAACCTTTTCGGTTTCGTTAGCATCAAGGAAATAACAGCCTCGAGTTGCAAACTCTTTTTTTACGATATCATATATGCTTTCTAAAACGATAACCGACTGTTCTGAAGCACATATCATACCGTTGTCAAAGGTTTTGGAGTGAATGATTGAGTTAACTGCAAGGAGTATGTCAGCAGAATCATCAATGATGGCAGGAGTATTACCAGCACCTACACCAACTGCCGGCTTACCGCTTGAATATGCGGCTTTTACCATTCCTGGGCCACCTGTAGCAAGGATAATGTCGGCTTCTTTCATTACAGTGTTAGTCATATCAAGGGAAGGAACATCGATCCAGTCTATGATATTTTCGGGAGCACCAGCCTTTACTGCAGCTTCAAGTATAAGCTTTGCAGCGGCGATGGTACTGTTTTTTGCTCTAGGGTGCGGAGAAATAATGATGCCGTTTCTGGTTTTAAGTGCGAGTAAACATTTAAAAATAGCAGTAGAGGTGGGGTTAGTAGTAGGGATAACTGCGGCGATAACACCGATAGGCTCTGCTATTTTTTTGGTACCAAAGGCCTTATCTTCTTCAATAACTCCACAAGTTTTAGTATTTTTATAAGCATTGTAAATATATTCAGAAGCATAGTTGTTCTTAATAACTTTATCTTCTACAATACCCATTCCTGTTTCTTCAACTGCCATTTTAGCAAGGGGGATTCTTGCCTTATTAGCTGCGGATGCGGCGGCTAAGAAAATTTTGTCAACCTGTTCTTGAGTATAGGTAGCAAACTTCTTTTGAGCCTCTCTTGTGCGTTCAATTGTTTCTTCAAGATTTTCTAGGCTGTCTACGACTAAATAATTCTTAGTTTCCATATGTATTCTCCTAACTGATTTTTTGCACCATAAACATTTGTTAGTATTTTAACAA
>JAGAZW010000007.1 GCA_017939855.1 Clostridia bacterium
GGTCGCATGCACCGAGAACAAGATTGTTAAAATCGTCTGCGCCTTGCAGCTTTAATAACTTATGCATTTCTCTTACAGATTGCCCGAACATAGCCGCTTGAGAGTTAAAATGCAGTTCGCTATCAAGACCAAAATTTTTTTGATTTAAACCGATGGTTAGTGCAATGCCTAGAGCATACCCGTTTTTAAGTGCTACCGCACTTTCAACGCCAACAATATCAGTAGAAAGGCTAATATGGTAATATTCGGTAGCTATTGCAGATTTAATCATGCGCAGCACCGACAGATCATTACCACAAAAGGTCACTTCTGTCTGATCGTGTGCCACAAGCTCATAGCTTGTACAGGGTCCGCCTATGGCGTTAAGCGGTATGTTTTTTTTAAGTTGATCTAATTTTTCCTGCCAAATATCCAAATAAGTAAGCAAGGAGCCATCAATAGTGTTCATAAGTCCCTTTGTTACAGAAATTACCGGAACATTTTCTTTCAACTTGGGTAAAATTTCGTCCCTGAACCATTCTACGCCAAAGCTGCTAACGCCACAAATAATAAAGTCTGCTCCATCTATTGCTTCTTCAAGCTTTTCTATTTGATAATAAGAGATACCATCAGGAAAATCTTTGTTGAATTTTGGGTGACGTCCTGTCTTGCGACAAGCTTTAATTATGTTGCTGTCCAAAGGAGTTCCCACAAGGCGAACCTCGTTCCCATTTTCTTTGGCAGGGAATGCCAAGGCAGAGCCCATCATACCGGCACCGATAATGGTGATCGTCTTCATCTTTTGTATCCTTTCACGAATGTAATATTTTGAATAATTTGTTATGATATGATAAAAAGATTATAACATAACTATCACAAAAAGTAAATTTACTAAGCATATATTTTTGCTAACAAATACTCATATCACTAGTTGAAAATTTTGTGTAGGGACGGTCGAGGACGCCGGTCCCTATGAATGTAAAAGAGTTATATATGAAAGCAACCGGTTTTGTATTTCTATACATAGGGTGTTAAAAGATATAAATCGAAATTTTACTCCGCTTTATAATTATTTATATGCGATATACTTTGGAAGCTCGTCGGGCGAACCTACTTGTATTACAAGCAAATTGTCGATATAAAAAATATACATTTCCTCATATTTTCCGTCAAGCTTATAAAAAATTGCGTTGTTGTAATCGTTGCCGAGATATCTTGTGTTGCCGACTACTGCTGTTTTGCCCTCAATCAGCGATGCTAATTGAATATTATTTTCATTATCTATTATTTCAGCTTTTTTCAGGAATCTTTCGATGTATGATTCCTCAAGGACAAACTGCGTTTTTCTGAAATCGCCTTCAATATAATCCATACTTATTGTGTAAAAGAAAAGGAATTTTTTTACATCAAAACTGCGTATAGAAACATCGTGCTTCTCGTTATAGCAGTAAAGCTCATTATAAGACTGATTGGTGTCATACTCTGAAAAATCCCCATCATAGCTGCATTTGATAAGCTTCTTCCCTGTATCAATTTCAATAAACGGATATGCTATCAAAAAAACAACTAAAACTGAAGTTATAGTAATTAAGATAAATATGGTCTTCTTCATTTACTTGCCTCCTTTTCCTTTAATATAATAACATATTGAACACAAAAAGTAAATTGAGGAAGTATAAATTTTCTTTAATCACAAATAATAACAATACAATTTGAAAATTAACGCACAGTCGAGGACGCCTGTCCCTACGAATGTAAATAAGGAGAGATTTATATACAAAAGTAACTGGTAGCGCAAGGCTTTGCCTTGTGAATTAATAATGAATAGTGAATAATGAATAATTTCGGTGTGCGCTCACGCACGATATAAATACTGTCGGCTTTGCCGACACCATAATTATTCAATATTCATCATTCATTTTTCATTATTCATTAAATTAAAACAAAGAGGAGTTAATATATTTATGAAGGCTACAGGAATAGTAAGACGCATTGATGATTTAGGTCGTGTGGTTATCCCGAAACAGATTAGAAGAACCATGCGGATTCGAGAGGGCGAGCCTTTACTGACAATATTGACACCTTTCGACAAGTTTTGTTGGGCTATACATAGTGTGGTAGAAAGATATAAAAAGACAGCGGAGTGAAAATCACTCCGCTGGTACTTCGACTGTCTCACGCTGCTTTTTGCATTCGAGATAAAACCAATAAAAGACGCCGATTAATTCAATAATAACCGCTGCAAAGACATCAAGACAACCAAAACAATAAGTATTTTCAAAATAATAATAATTATCTAGATATATGCTATCTACATTAAAAGTGTAATCTAACCATTCCAAAACCAGAATTAGACGGGCAATAATTGCAGCAGGAAATATAGAAAAACCAAATGCAGCAATGTACGGCTTCCAATGTTTTGGCGGAAGAATAAATCCTTTCCAAAACATATCTGGACGGTCAAGAGTTATCTGAGACCAATATCTGGTGTACTTTGTTTCTTTGGTAAAAACAGTTTTGTACTTAAAATAAGCATAATAAGCGGATGCAAAGCATAAAGCAAAGACAGCAATATTTGCTATTGCTAGTGCACCCCACCCAAGTCCCAATTTGGCAACCAATGGATTTGCTTCAAAAGAAAGGTCGGGTGTATTAATATAAGTCAAGGCACCGTCTGCAAAAGCAAGACATAGATAAACAGAAATTAATATCCAAAATTTTGCTTTTTTCATAGAAGCACCTCCTATATACTTATATTAGCACAGGAATTATAAAAAGTAAACATCAAAGTATAAATTCCCTTTAATCACAAATAATACTGTCACGATTTAAAAAATTATGTAGGGCAGGCGTTGCGCCTCCGGTTAGGGTTTCGCCATTTTTTGCGGGAAGGGAGGTCTTGGCTGCCGCCTCGGTCGGTGCTTACTTCTAGCAGAGGTGTCCGCCGGACACCCGCACCCCGTCACATACAACATTGACACCAATCGACAGATTTTGTGTGGCTATACATAGTCTTGCACATAGAATAAAAGCGGAGTGAATTTTACTCCGCTTTATAATTATTTATATGCGATATACTTTGGGAGCTCATCGGGTGAACCTACTTGTATTACAAGCAAATCGTCGATATAAAAAACA
>JAGAZW010000085.1 GCA_017939855.1 Clostridia bacterium
AAATAGAATTTTTTATTTACGGTCTGCTTGTTTCTGCGGTTACCGTGATTTCTTCGTTGTCGAACATACTAAAGGTGGAAATTTGGGGCGAAGAAATATCCGATATCATTTATTTGAAAGGATTCGATATATTCAATACATACAATTCCATGGGTGCAGGTTTCCAGTTGGTGGCATTCTTGTTGTTCACCGTTTTAACCGTAACTATTTGCTTGTTCGTTGCCTCACTTGTAGGTTTTATAAGCAAATCCAAGTTCTTTTATAATATAACAGTCATAGAGATTATAAGTGCGTCTGTATTCTCTTTGCTTATAGGTCTTTTTGGTAAGTACTACGAAATTGTACAAAAAATCAATGAGGACCTTATGAATAATTGGATTGCAAAAATGTTGGATATGCCTCTTTCACAGATTGTTTCCTCAAAGAACGGAATAGAATATCATGTAACGAGCAGTTCGTATTTTTACTTTCTTGTTGTAATGTTCATTGTTGCTGTTGTGCTGTTTAGAAAGCCCTATACAAGAGCATTGGTAGGCGATATCCCGTCAAGGGGATTTTCACGAAGAAGAGGAGCTGAAGGAACCTCTGTCCCCGTTCAGCAGCAGGCAAGTCTTGAGATGTATGCCTGTGAACCTTGCCCCGCATTTGCAGAACTTGATAGCAAGGAAGAACAGTTCAAATCTCAGACCGATACAATAAAGGGTCACTCTTTTGGGTCACCGAGTTTACAGCAAATCGTAAAGTTTGTTGTAAACTATGCAAGAGATTCCAGACTTCACCTTTCATACACCGAAGAGGATATTGCCACCTTTATTGCAGGTTTGGGAGCCACAAGACTTACCATACTTCAAGGTATGAGTGGCACCGGTAAAACAAGTCTGCCTAAAATATTTTCCGAGGCACTCTTCGCCAACTGTGATATTATCGAAATCGAATCTTCATGGCGAGACAAAAATGAATTGTTGGGTTATTTTAACGAATTCAGCCGAACATACACCCCAAAGAAATTTACCCAGGCACTCTATAAGGCGAAACTCAACCCAGAACGCATAACATTTATTGTGCTCGACGAAATGAATTTAAGTCGTATTGAATACTATTTCTCCGATTTTCTTTCTCTTATGGAAAATGAAGAAGATAGGCGCGAAATTAAACTACTTAATGTGGGACTTTTCCGTGCCGACGAAGACGGATTCTATCCTTATCTCGGTCTTAAAGACGGTCACACCATAAAAATCCCCAACAATGTTTGGTTTATCGGCACTGCGAACCGTGACGAAAGCACCTTTGAAATAAGTGATAAGGTGTATGACCGTGCCCACACTATGAACTTCAATAAGCGTGCCCCCAAGGTAGTTTCCTACGGTGAGCCCATACCTCAAAGATATGTTTCTGCCGAAGTTTTCTTAGGTCTTCTTGAAGATGCAAAAAACAGAGCGAATTTTGATGTTAGCGGCAGTGCGCTGGTTAAAGAGGTTGAAGAACTTTTAGCACCGTATAATATATCCTTCGGTAACCGTATTGCAAATCAGATGGAAACATTTGTAAGCGTTTACTGTGCTTGTTTCGAGCCCTCCGAATCGATTAAAAACGATGCGATCGAAAAGATACTTTTAAGTAAGGTTGTCAGCAAACTAGAATTCAAGAGCATTGAGAATAAAGAGCAGTTGGCGGCTCAGTTTAGGAAACTCAATCTTTTAAGATGCAGTGAGTTTATTCTGAAACTTAATGAGGACTGATTATGGTTGCAGATGAACTTTTAAACGCACAGGGTGAATACGATACATTTCTTGAATTTGTCCGCAAAAATAATAATATCGGATATGAAAAGTTTGATAAATTCACCACAACCTCTTTAAATCTCTTTGCCATGCGAGAAAGTTGCGATTTTGAAGAATTGGAGCAGACCCTCCATAGGATTATTGCGGCACTTCCCGCAATAAAAAGGATATTTGCATGTCCCATTATGCGCCTTACCGATTCGGACGAAATTTTACCCGTAGAGTCGGTAAAGGTGATAAACAATCGCAGCATTGTTCACGCTTCGGTTCATAGCGAACTGTGGAGAGAGAAAACTAAAGAGGGTGTAAAACCTAAAAAACTTCTCACCATAAAGTACGAGGATAACTATGCCATTTATGAAAATATCGGTTTTGCAAAGGCGATAAACATCATATCGGCAATAGTCAGTCAAAATATAAGGATTTTGCAGGATATTTTATTTGCTAACAAAAATCTCAAGTTCAACCTCTTAGAACGCGAAAATCACCTTTCGTATTTTCTCGCTTTGGGGAAACTCCACATTGGATATGTAAGAGACTATGATAAATACCGCATTTCTGCCAAGCGTTGTATGGATAAACTTTTGTTTATAGATAGAGCAATCGGCACAAGACTTAATAACCCCGTATATAAACAGTGTAAACGTTATGCGGATAGGTTTTCCTTAAAGAAAACAATGGTTTTCCGTATGCACAAGGATTATAACAAGGTGTATACATTACTCAAATGGTTTGCCGACGAGAAAATCGAAGATATCACACTTTTGAACCAAAATGAAATGGTTAAGGGGAAGGGATATGATGTCTATTGCAGACTTTTGTCTGTCTTTGCTGCAGGTCACTTTAATTTTGAATTTGACAACGCCGCAGTTTTAGATTTTATGGGTCTTGATACCGTTTGCACCTTTAAAGATTGGGAGCTTGAAATAAAGTCGGTATGTGAAGAAAAGTTTTGCGGAATAGACTTTACCTTCAAAAAGGATAAAACATATAAGATTTTTATGGTAACATCCCTTTTGGCTGAAGACTGTAGCACAGAACTTTTAAAAGAAAAACATTCTGCCGATAGTTTCGTTTTTGCCGATAGTGAAAAGGGAGATATAGTTTTAAGTGTGTATGATATTGAGTCTTTCCGCAGAATACAGCAACTTCTGCTTCGTGGTATGATATGTTCGGACGAAAAACTCAACGTCTGTCCGTTTTGCGGCAGTGAAATGAGTGTGTTGGAAAACGACGCCTATGAGTGCGAGATATGCAGAACACAGATAGTAAACGATGTATGTCCCGAAACACAACAGCCCTATTTTTATACAACCGTTAAAAACCTCATTTTGTCTCAAAAAGAATATATTCCTTTAAACAAAAGGGAAGAAATACTTTATAAAAGGCAGAGGGAAGCACAGATGTATTTCAGAAATATTACTGAATTGGGCGAAAACGGTGAAATTATCTGCCCGAGATGTCATAAAATCCATATGTAAAATAACAAGGAGTGAACGGCATACCGTTCACTCCTTGTTTCATCCTATAATCGTCAAGGTGTCCGCCATCTGTGCGATATAATTGCTCCAATTAAGACATTCGGGAAGTGTCAAGGTCGTATAGGAGCAATTCTCGAGAATATATTTTATATCAGATACGGAAAAACCGTTTTTTGAAATGCTAGTAAAAATAGACGGAACAATTTCTTTTAATGCAGAACGTAAATTATCGGTATAACTTAAAAGTTGCGTTACTTGTACTCCGGTATATCTTAATGCTTCACCGTCAGTTTCCAGATCTATTCCTCCGATATTGTCGATAATTCCCGAAAGCAGAGTGTAGTCACCTTCAATGCGGTAGTCGGCGGGATAACCGTAAAAAACACTTTTTTCATTGTCGCAGTCATCAATAAATATTGCCGAAATGCAGTTTTGGGAAAAATCAAGGTATATAAGCATACCACTTCCGTCCGGCATAACAAACAAAACACCACTATTTTCGGGGTGGGTGGAGTAAGGAATGTTCGAATTTTTCGTATCGGCTGCGGAATTTTGTTTTTCAAAACTTGCCTCCAGATAAAAATAGGCAGTTAGTATAAATGTAAGAAAGCATAACGACACTGCAAATAAAATCTTTAAAACCCTTTTTGTTTTCATAAAATCACCACAAATATTATTGGCATAAAGGTAAATTTAATACAGTGATATTATTGATATAAAGATAAAAAATGCCCCTGTGAAGAGACATTTTTTGATAATTAGTATTTAAGAAGTTTTGCTTTAAATTCTTCGCCGCATTCTCTCGGTGTTTTAAAGGATAGATTATATAAATCGGTAGCTCTTGATTCGGCGGCGAATACCTTATTTGCAGCTTCGTTTTCGAGTTGTTTGATTTGTGATGCTTTTGTAACAACAGGGGTAATAGAAGCTATATTCTTTAAGACGCTTTCACCATGCTTTGAAAAGCCCAACAATCTTGTATATGGAGGAGTTGTCATAAAAAATTCATTGTCAAAGCCGAGTGCTGCTGAGAGGATTAACCGTCGTACTCTCGCTAGTGTATATCTTTTAGTCTTAATCATAGAAGACAGCTCTTCAAGGCTTGATGCTACCCTTATCGAAAAATAAAGTTTGTTTTCTATTCCCTCGCTTATATCGGGAAGATTTTTTAATTCATCTTGGGATTTGAGTCTTAATATACCTAATATTGCCTTTTCAATACGGGCTATGTCAGCGGTATTTTCTTCGTTAATCATACCTCTTAAAAGAATAGGCATAAAGCGTTCGGCGTAACCGATATTTCCATCTAGAATTTTTTGTCGCAAAAAAGATGATGAAACAAAGGAAGTGTCAGCGCAATTAGAATCGTGGGAGGCTCCCATTCTTTTGATACAGTCAAATTTCATCGGCAAATTGAGCTTTTTGGCTGCGATAATATATTCGATACCGAGATTATCATTCGGAGATGATAGGAGTGTGCTGTCTATACCCAGAGCTTCAGCTGCTTGTTGACGAGCCGCAGCAAAGGTAATACCGGATTTTATGCTTTCACAAACAAGTGATGAAAAGTCGTCAGAAAGTAATATATCTGCTGCCGTTAGAAGTTTTTGAATGTCACCGCATTCGCTACCAAAGACTATTTTTTCGCAATTAAGATTATATAATTGCCAAACTCCCGCAAGAGCGAAATTTTGAGCAGTGGACATCGACCAAAGCACAGGTATTTCCGAAACGATATCTACCCCGCATTTTAATGCCTGTTCGGCACGCTTTTGTTTTGAAAGTATCGAAACGTCACCACGCTGAACAAAATTACCGCTTAAAGCACAAATGATGGTGTTGTCTGGCTGCTTTACCGAATCAATAAGCCGCTTGTGTCCTGCGTGGAGGGGATTAAATTCTGCAATAATACCGATAATCGCCAATTTTGTGTCAATCCTTTCCAAAAAGCACTTGAAAAAAGCGTTAAAATATTATATTATAAATAAGATTAATATTCGTGAACAGTTTATGTACTGATTTTAACATAAATTATTCCGATCTTCAACTCAAATTTATTATGGAGGAAGAAAAATGAAAATTTTCGTAGTAAACGCAGGAAGCTCATCACTCAAATATCAGCTCATTGATATGGAAAACGAGCAGGTTTTGGCAAAGGGTCTTTGTGACCGTATAGGTATTGAGGGTAGTCTTATTTCTCATAAGGCGGCTGATGGAAGAGAATATAGAACCGAAACTCCTATGCCAACCCATAGTGAAGCCTTTGAAGCAGTAGTTTATGCTTTGATAAACAGTGATGCAAAGGTTATCGATTCATTTGATGAAATTTCGGCAATAGGTCACCGTATAGTTCAGGGCGGTGCCATATTTAAGGGTTCATGCTTGATAGATGAGAAGGTGCTCGAACAGATTTCGGACTTGGGTGTTATGGCACCGCTTCACAATCCGGCTCACGTACTGGCAATCCGTGCTTGTATAAAAACCTTCGGTAGCGAAATTCCGCAGGTAGCCGTTTTTGATACTTCTTTCCATCAAACAATGCCCGCTAAGGCTTATATGTATCCGCTTCCTTATGAATATTATGAAAAATATCAGGTTCGTAAATATGGAGCTCACGGTACATCACATCGCTTTGTAAGTGACAGGGTTGCTGTTTTAGAAGGCAAAGAAAAGAGCGATATCAAGATTATTACCTGCCATCTTGGTAACGGTTGCTCCATTACCGCAATAAAAGACGGAGTCTGCCTTGACACTTCTATGGGCTTTACTCCTCTTGACGGCTTTATGATGGGAACCCGTTCGGGAACTATTGATCCGTCTGCTATTACATATATCGCAGAAAAAGAGAATTTAACACCTGCTGAAATGAATACTATTTGTAATAAAAAGTCGGGTATGTTGGGAATCTCAGGTGTCTCCAACGATAACCGGGACGTCGGTGCCGCAGCAGAAGCAGGTAATGAACGTGCAAAACTTGCCGTTGATATGCAGAGATATGAAATATTGAAGTTTATCGGTTCCTATATAACCGCAATGAACGGTGTCGATGCTATAGTCTTTACAGGCGGTATAGGTGAAAATGACCCCGAGCTTCGTGAATATATTTGCGAAAACCTTTCTTTCCTTGGTGTAAAGATGGATTCCGTAGCTAATAAGAACCGTGGCAAAGAAATCAAAATTACTACTGCTGACAGTGGTGTTAATATCTATGTTGTTCCCACAAACGAAGAATTGGCAATTGCAAGAGATACCTTGGCACTGGTGAAATAAACTGACGGGAGAACAGTATGAACCTTAACGAAATCAGAACAAAGGTTAAAACGGGCGGCTGTGATAACACTTTTAAAATGTTGTACAAAAATGTCGAAACCGCCAAAAATCGATATATTAAGGCACTTGATGAGTTTGAAAAACTTTATGGAGACAAGGATAATATCCGTATTTTTTCAGCGCCCGGCAGGACAGAGGTGGGCGGAAATCATACCGACCATCAACATGGAAAGGTTCTGGCAGCAAGTGTTGATCTTGATGTTATTGCTATCGTCAGTGCGAATGAGAGTAACCTCATAAGGATTAAGTCCAAGGGTTATCCTATGGATAAAATCGATTTGGATAATCTGGATATCAATAAAAATGAATATGGTAAAGCTGCAGCCCTTATAAGAGGAGTGTGCGCCGCTTTTAAAAACAACGGATATACCGTCGGAGGTTTCGACGCCTATACAACTTCAAATGTCTTAAAAGGTTCAGGGCTTTCTTCATCTGCCGCCTTTGAAGTTTTGGTTTCTAATATAATAAACGGTCTTTATAATGCTAATAAAGTCGATAGCGTAACTATTGCTAAGTATTCTCAATTTGCAGAAAGGGAGTATTTCGGCAAACCCTGCGGACTGCTTGATCAGATGGCAAGTTCTGTTGGCGGCTTTACCTATGCCGACTTTAACGACCCGAAAAATCCCGTTATTGAAAAAATAGAGCTTGATATGTCACAGTCGGGATGCACATTATGTGTTGTCGATACCGGCGGTAATCACGCTAATCTTACACAAGATTATGCAGATATAACTGTTGAATGTAAAAAAATCAGTAATGCTTTAGGTGTCGATTTTCTGCGTGATGCTGACGAACAGCGTTTCTATAAAGAACTAGCAAGGCTACGAAAAGAATGCGGAGATAGGGCAGTACTCAGGGCCTTTCATTTTTTCAATGAAAATAAAAGGGTGGGTGACCAAAAAGCT
>JAGAZW010000086.1 GCA_017939855.1 Clostridia bacterium
ACCGTTTTACCCGCACCAAACGGTCCGGGTGTGCAATAGGTTCCGCCTTTTGCCACAGGAAAGAAAGAGTCAATAAGTCGAATCTTGGTTTCCATTGTTTCGGTGGGCGCTAACCTTTCGCTGTAACATTTTACTGCACGCTTAACAGGCCATTTAAACGACATAGATATGGAAGTTTCACGGCCACGTTCATCCGTTATCACCGCAATAGTTTCTTTAACTGTATATTCGCCCTTATTTGCAATGGATTTTACCGTATAGTTTCCAAGCAGATAAAAGGGAACAAAAATTTTATGTGTAAACGGGCCTTCGGGAACCGTGCCGATGTATTCGCCTGCACGAACAACGTCACCAACCTTTGCCGTCGGTGTAAACTCCCATTTCTTTTCGGCATTAAGTCCGTCTGCGTAATTTCCTCTTTCTAAAAACCAGCCGGCCTGCTTTGCTAAAACAGGAAGCGGATTTTGCAGTCCGTCATAAATCTGCCCGAGTAATCCGGGTCCGAGGTCTGCCGAGAGCATATCTCCCGTAAATTCAACCGTATCACCGCATTTAATGCCGTCGGTCATTTCATAAACCTGCACTTGTGCCAGATTGCCTTTTATACGGATAACTTCACTTTTAAGGGCGGTATTACCCACAAAAACATAGCATATTTCGTTCATAGAAACATTGCCGTCAAATTCTACCGACACCAAGTTTCCGTTTATGCTTACTACCTTTCCTTTGTTCTCGGTCATTGTTTTGCCTCCAAACTATTTCCATTTAAAATGGAGTCGTATATATTTTTGTATGCTTTTTCTCCGGCTTTTGTATCAAACTGTCTTATACGAAGAAGCAGCTTTAATTTAAGCCCGTAGTAAAAGACGTAATCTTCACAGAAGCTATCAGTCGGTCTTAGCGTTTCCAGAATTTCCAAACGGTAACGGTTTAGATATTTTTCTGCTTCAAGGGGGTTTTCAATTTCTGCTGCCGTACTTGCCGCCTTAATATATTCCACAGGGAAAACTCTATTTTCCGTATCGAAGGCTTTATTCATTTTCTCGGCCCGAATTTTGCCAAGCGCAAATCTGAGGTTTCTCTCGCTTTCGTTCCAAGCGTCAACCAAATCAGAGCTTGAGCTTTTAACATTTTTGGGTGGTGATAAAGTGAGGTCTTTTATAGTTTTCTGCGACCTTTTTCCTAAAAATCGGTTACAAAGATCTGAAAATCGTTCTTCAGTAATCGGAAGCGGAGTGTCTTCGTTTATTCCATCCAAAGACGGCAACTGTGATATTAAATAATATTCAGCCATAGTTATTACTTCGCCTCTTTCAAAAGCTCGGTAACCTTAGGACTAAGATAATTTGAAAGCATATCCACAATCGCTTCTGATGAATAATCGTAATATGCACTGCCGCCCTTTACAGCAATGCGGAATCCGCCGTCAAAATTATCGTTTGCTTTTAAGGTTACACCCTTTAACATTTTTTCTTTAAGAGCAGCAAGTAAGCTTTCTTCTAATTTGTTAAGGTCTTGAGTGTTCAAAATTACTGCGATATCTTCCGCATCCGGCTTGTCCGCCCAGCTTTCAACAATGCTGATAATAAGCCCTGCCAATGCATCTGATGAATATGTGGCAGTAACGTTTTCGCTCACGATAGTTTTAAGCTCTCTGGCTATACTTTCTCTAAAAGAAATTAACAGATTGCGGCCCGCCTGACGAATAGCATCCTCGCTGGATTTAGTCATTCGCTCGGTTTCGGTTTTGGCGTTGGCCAAGATTTTTTCTGCCTGCGCCTGCGCATCGGCAATAATATTTTCGGCATCTGATTTTGCCGCTTCAACTATGGCGTTAGCTTCAGCCTCGGCTGACTCTGCGCCGTCCTTCTTAATCTGCTCAATAAGTTCTTGAAGTTGAATTTCCATAATTCTATCTCCTTTTGTGTTTAGGGTAGAGCGAATAATTCGAACACAGTTTTAAAAAGACGAATTTTCGCTCATACTTTGTTAAAATACTCGTTAATCTTAATCGAATGTCTTGATAAAAAACAAAAAGAACCCAGCCACCTCTGCAGACAGCTAGATCCATTAATCATTATAATTATTAAGTTTTGCGTAATTATAGCATATAATTTTTGTTTGGTCAAGATAAAGAAGTGGGGCAAGGCAAAAAATTATAAAATTGCTTTTGAAATATGCCTTAACGTGTAAAAGCGCTTTGGTACGGTTTTGCAAGAAAAAACAGCACAACCATA
>JAGAZW010000087.1 GCA_017939855.1 Clostridia bacterium
AAAATATTACTACCACTTTCAGCAAATTCGCCACCGCCTAAAGCAGAGCAAAAAATACAACCACCCGTAGAAACACTGCCGTCACGGTTAGGGCAAGTAAAACCACCATCAATAGAAAGCTTATATACCTTACAGCCATACTTTTCTTTATAATAATCATTCGCCGTTTTATACAAAAAATCACCTCGCTACAAATGGTAAACATTTTTGCACCAACCCCTAATATAAACCCCTCTGCTGCTGTCAATATAGGACACAGTAATTTCTATTGGGATGTAACGAGTTCCTTTCGGAACTGGGTTGGCGTTATGCCAAAGCGCATTTTGAATCTTCTTAAAAAATTTGGAACATCTTCGAAGCCGCTTTCTGCGCAAATTTCCGAAACAGAAAGTGTGGAACAGATCAGCATTTTTTTCGCATGATTAAATCTCAGTGAATCTATGTACTCCCCATAATTCACCTGCATTTCCTTTTTGAAAAGCGCAGAAGCATAGGAGGGTGTTAACCCGGCATATTTTGCCGCAGCACTTAATGTTGCATTATTCTGAAAATGATATAACGCATAAAAATGCATTTTAGAAACCGTATCGCTTAAATTTTGAGCCCCTAATGATGGCAATAACTGAGATAATTTCAGCAAAAGGCATTCCAACAAAGTTGCACAGTACTGCCTTTGATTACCTGCCTGTGTTATTTCGGTTAATAGCATTTCAAAAAACGGTTGCATTTGCGGCTCAATGGCAATTGCTTTCGGTGATGAATAAAGGAAGAACGGCTTCAGTTTTGAAAAATCAACAAGTTGCTCCGAAAACATTACATTGATAACCTCCACCCCTTTAGACTTTACACTATGACAGTCCAACGGTGTCATAAAAAACAACATCCCCTTTTTCATATCAAAGGTTTGACCGTTTAGTATGCAGCTACCGCTTCCATTCAATACGTATTCTATCTCGCAAAATTCATGAAAATGGGCAAAATGGTTTTCTGTAATATGTTTTTGAGAGGCGACCATGTCATTGTTGCCGATAAACATACTTTTAGATAGTTTTTTCATTCTAACACATCTCCTTAATATGAGTATACCAAAAATCGTAAAAAAAAACAATACCTATCAAAGTAAAGACATTGTCTGCTTTTTTATTTTAGGTATAATAAAATAAAGACGTATTCTGTAAGGGGTTATGCTAAAATGAAAAGAGACAATTATTATTTGGTTGGAAATGCTCATTTAGATCCCATGTGGCAATTGCGCAGACAATACATCTAATTGGGATCAGGTGCTGTTTACTGAATATTCCCAAAAGATTAATGGAGAAGAAATGCTATGAAAATATTAGCTTTTGATATTGGCGGCACCAAATGTGCTGTAACTACTGCCCTTTGGGATGGGAATCATATTGAACTGCTGCGAACCGAAACGATTCCTACAGATTTGCAAATCACCCCCGAGAAAATGATTCAAAAACTCATTCTTCTGGCTGACAGTATTGCGGATGGTAAACCCGATGCCATTGGTATTTCCTGTGGCGGTCCGCTGGACTCCCAAAAGGGCGTGATCTTAGGTCCTCCTAACCTGCCCGGTTGGGATCATGTGGAGATCGTAAAGATTTTATCAAATCATTATGGTGTACCCGTCAAACTGCAAAATGATGCCAACGCTTGCGCCTTGGCAGAATGGAAATTCGGTGCCGGCCGAGGGGCGCAAAACGTTGTATTTTTGACTTTCGGCACAGGGCTAGGCGCCGGTTTGATCCTGAATGGAGAGCTATACTGTGGCGCCAGCAATAACGCAGGTGAAGTTGGGCATATCCGCCTTGACCGCTTTGGGCCGGTTGGTTATGGTAAAGCAGGATCTTTCGAGGGTTTTTGTAGTGGAAACGGACTTTCCCAGCTTGGATATACCATGGCTTTGGAAAAGATCCAGAAGGGTATTTACCCTATGTATTTCAAAAAGGGTATGACACCAAAGGATGTAACCGCAAAGTCCGTAGCAGATGCTGCCAAAGCAGGAGATGAAACCGCACTGGCCGTCTATCGTGTTTGTGGCGAATATCTTGGCAAGGGATTATCCATAATCATCGATCTTCTAGACCCCGAAGTTATTGTACTTGGAAGTATTTTTGGCAGATGCCACGATTTGCTTTGGCCCAGCGCTCTCGCTGTGATTGAACAAGAAGCACTCGCTGCCTCTGCTTCCCATTGCCGGATACGTTCGGCCGCCCTTGGCGAACGTATCGGCGATTATGCCGCTGTTACTACAGCACTACTGTGAGGTATTGATATGTTTAATGAATTATTAAACCGTTATCCATCCCTGTTTGCTTGTAAAGAAACCATCCAACAAGCTGCAGAAGCATTGATTCACTGCTATGCCGACGGCAAAAAGGTTATGGCCTGCGGCAATGGTGGCAGTTGTGCAGATGCTGATCATATTGTTGGGGAACTTATGAAGGGCTTTTTAAAAAAACGCCCTATAAAAGGAAGTCTCAAAAAACGCATGCTGGAACAGTATCCGTCTTTGAATGCAGAAATTCTTGATAAGTTGCAATGTGGACTCCCTGCATTATCTCTATGTTCCTTAACTGCACTAAATAGTGCTGTTTGCAATGATATCGACCCGGATCTTATTTATGCCCAAAGCGTTTTCGGGCTGGGTAATAAGGGCGATATTCTCATTTGCATAAGCACTTCAGGAAATGCAAAAAATGTTTGTGCAGCAGCAGAGATCGCCAAGGCCTCCGGGATTCATGTGATCGGACTGACCGGTAGTGCCGGTGGAAAACTAAAGGAAATCGCCGACATCTGCATATGCGCCCCGGGAATGGAAACATATAAAATCCAGGAATTACATCTGCCGATCTACCATTACCTTTGCGCAACGGTGGAAGCATATTTCTTTGATATATAACGAACA
>JAGAZW010000088.1 GCA_017939855.1 Clostridia bacterium
CTGTAAAAAAACAGTATGACCGAGAGCAAATTGCATACCTTATATTTATAGCAGTTGTAAAGAATGTACTTTCTATGGATGATATCAAGCTTTGTATTGATATACAGAAAAAATCCTATAAAGCAGTCAGTGCATACAATTATTTTTCAGAAGAATTTGAAACCCTTATTTCCTATATTTTTAACGCAAAACCTATTCCTGAGGAAACGGATATTGATTTATCCCATGAAAAACGAATGCTGCGCAACATTATTATAACCGTTGTCCACAAAATTTATCTTGAAAAATACTTTGATTTAATAGAGCAAAAAAATTGAATTTAAGTATTGACAAAATGTGGAGTGTTAGGTATAATATACGAGTCGCTTTGAATTTGGCTGTATAGCTCAGTTGGCTAGAGCATGCGGTTCATACCCGCAGTGTCACCGGTTCGAATCCAGTTACAGCCACCACTTTGGCCCGGTGGTCAAGAGGCCTAAGACACCGCCCTTTCACGGCGGTAACACGGGTTCGAATCCCGTCCGGGTCACCAAAATAACACCTACCCTTTATGGGTGGGTGTTATTTTATATAAAATAATGCAGTCAATACCGCCCCTATTAAGGTTTGTTATTAACTGCACTATGTATTAAAAAATGACTGTTTTAAAAGCTTTACTGTTTATATTATATTCTGTTTCAAAACAGCGTCAAGGACATATATAGTATATTTATCTTTTGATTTTGCCACACAAAACATATTTATTTTAAAATTCAAAGAAAATAATCTACCAAAACACCTGCCATATTTTTGATATGGCGTTTTAGTAGATTATCTTTTATCCGATTACCCGTCTTAACAGGCAACCTGAGCTTTAAGCTGTATGCTATGTCGCGCTCTGATAACCAAAATAAGATAAAAAGGTTTTAAAACAAGGTTTTATTTAATTAAGAAACAATCAAGTTGTTGCGCGACATAAGATAATGATAAGAACTTGATACATTATGCGAATATTAAAAAATTAAAGCAAGCCGTTGGCCCGGATGGATTGATCGAATGAATAATGCCGGCTTAACAAGGTCTATGTCAAAAAAAGGCTGTTCTCCAGACAATTCCGCATGTGAAGGCTTCTTTGGAAGACTAAAAAACGAGATGTTTTACAGAAAATCATGGATTGGTGTAAGTATAGACGAGTTCATTGAGGAACTGGATCGGTACATTCGATGGTATAATGAAAAACGCATCAAGCAATCGCTGGGATATTTAAGTCCGTTAGAGTACAGAAATAAGATGGCTCAGTGCGAAAAGATCGCCGCTATTGACAAATCATCACAAAAATGCCTTGCAGGTATGGCCTATGACGATAAAGACTCAAAAGTATAGAAGGAGAATACTGAAATGATACTTACTGAGAAAATGCTAGCAGAACTTCAAAAGTTTCGTGAATACATAAGTCATGTTATTACAGAAAAGGTACAGGGATTTTCTGATGAACAATATGCAGAGTTTGCTACTCTGATAGCTGAAAAGTGCATTGCCGATACATCATATAATGATGGAATCGTTATTGATGATATTATTAATCAATACGAAATATGGGTGCAACCTGTTCTTTCGGAATATGA
>JAGAZW010000089.1 GCA_017939855.1 Clostridia bacterium
AAACAAACGACAAAATAACAACATAGTTACCTCGACTGTTAAAGAGCGATTCAACATAGTTGCTGCTCCATGTCTGCACAAATCCGGCAGTTACTGCAATAATTATCATTAATTTAACAAAAAACATTACGCTTTTCCTTAACTTAATCAGTAGCTGCAACTATATTCCTCCCCTTTACACTGAATTTTCAAAAACAACCATCCTTATACACTGTATAGTATATATTTATCTTACACCGATTGTCAAGAAATAATTGTATAAGTAGCAACTAAAAGCACATATATAAATAATAAAACTTGACATTACTGAATAAAGAATATATAATACAAGTTAATGTTCAGATTTTCATAGCAATGTCATATAATTATTTGAAAAGGTGGTTATTCCATTGGCAAAGGCTATTAAAGTAACCGAAGAGGGTCTTAAAAAGCTCCAGGACGAACTGGAAAATCTTAAAACTGTAGGCAGAGCTGATATTGCCGAAAAAATTAAAGTTGCACGTGGCTACGGAGATTTGTCCGAGAATAGTGAATACGATGAAGCCAAGAACGAACAGGCCAAAATTGAAGCAAGAATTGTTGAAATTGAGGCTATGCTCAAAAACATTGAAATCATATCGGATATTAAGGGTGCCGCTAAAACCGTTATGGTTGGAGTTAAGGTGAAATTGTACGACGAAGAATTTGACGAGGAATGTGAATACAGAATCGTCGGTTCCACAGAGGCTGACCCTATGAATAATAAAATTTCAGATGAGTCACCTATCGGAAGAGCAATTATGGGCAAAAAGATAGGCGACGAGGTCATCGCCGAAACACCTGCAGGTGAGATGAAGTTGAAAATTCTCGGCATCTCAAAATAATAAAAATATCCGGGCAGTTATAAACTGCCCCTTTTTTGAAACCTACACAATAACGAAAGGATGTTCAAAGTATGGGAGAAAACTTTAATGCTCCGGTTCAAGATCTAAACGAGCTTTTAAAGATCAGAAGAGAAAAGTTGGAAAATTTAAGACAATCAGGTAATGATCCATTCGTTAAAACAAAATATGATGTTACCGATTATTCTGTTGACATAAAATCCGATTACAGCACTTATGAGGGTAAAACTGTATCTTTAGCCGGTAGAATCATCAGCCGCAGAATAATGGGAAAGGCAAGTTTTGTAGGCCTTCGGGACGGCGAAGGCGATATTCAGCTTTATGTTTCCCGTGACGATGTCGGCGAGGAAAACTATGCCGCATTTAAAAAGTGGGATATCGGCGACGTTATCGGTGTTAAAGGATTTGTTTTCACCACAAAGACCGGAGAAATTTCGGTTCATACTCAGCATATAGAAATGCTTGCAAAGTCACTTATCCCCCTACCCGAAAAGTTTCACGGTCTTAAGGATAACGACTTGAGGTTCCGTCAAAGATATGTCGACCTTATTATGAACCCCAACGTTAAACGCAACTTCATCATTCGCTCTCAGTTCATAAAATTTATGCGTAAATATCTTGACGATATGAA
>JAGAZW010000090.1 GCA_017939855.1 Clostridia bacterium
GACACAAACTACGGACTAAGCGAATCGATAGGCCCCGGATGTGTTCATTTAGGTGTAGGTAATGTACATAAGGTTGGTGCTATCGGTAAGGCAGGATACGGTTGGGAAGTAAAAATTATCGACGATAAGGGAAATCTTGTAACAAAAGGCGATGTAGGTGAGCTTTGTGTTAAGGGTCCCGGCGTTATGAAATGCTACTATAACGATGAAAAATCTTCAAATGAAGTACTTTATGACGGATGGCTCCGCACGGGAGATATGGCTATGGAGGACGAGGACGGTTTTATCTTCCTTGTAGACCGTAAAAAAGATGTCATCATAACAGGCGGTGAAAACCTATATCCGGTACAGATAGAAGACTATATACGCAAAAACGATGCCGTTAAGGACGTTGCGGTAATCGGTCTGCCGCATGAACGCCTGGGTGAAATTGCCGCAGCAATCATAGAGATAAAAGAAGGTTATACCTTAACCGAAGAGCAGATAAACGATTTCTGCATTTCACTACCGAGATATAAACGTCCACGCAAAATAATTTTTGCCGATATACCCAGAAACCCCACCGGAAAAATTGAAAAGGTTAAGCTCAGAGAAATTTATTGCGGAGAAAGTGTTGTTGCTCAACAGATCGAGAAATAGTTTAAAAACGATTCGCACAACCACCCACTTTAAAAGGTTTCGGCGAATGCTTTTTAAGAATTATATCATTTAAGCATGGCAGTTTTTATGAAAGGAAAGTTTTAATATATGAAAAAGTTAATGCTTGGTAATGCGGCTATAGCGCAGGGTGCCTATGAGGCAGGGGTAAGACTTGTCTCATCCTATCCCGGCACCCCCAGCACCGAAATTACCGAAAATATTGTGAAGTATGATGAAATATTTGTTGAATGGGCGCCTAACGAAAAGGTTGCAGCAGAGGTAGCGATAGGAGCCTCTATTGCCGGAGGCAGAGCGATGTCTTGCTGTAAGCACGTGGGTCTTAATGTTATGGCAGACCCGGTATTTACCGTAAGCTACATAGGCTCAAACGGCGGACTTGTATTCTGCGTTGCCGATGACCCGGGTATGCACTCCTCTCAAAACGAGCAGGATTCACGTCACTATGCAAAGGCGGCTAAAATTCTTATGCTTGAGCCGTCTGATTCGAGTGAGTGTAAGGAATTTACCAAAATCGCTTACGAGCTTTCCGAAAAATACGACACACCCGCTTTTATACGCCTTTCTACACGTGTTTCCCATTCTCAGAGTCTGGTTGAAATAGGTACACGAGCAAACGATGAAATAAAGGACTATAAAAAGGATATCCCAAAACACGTTATGATGCCGGCTATGGCTGTAAAACGTCACGTTTTGGTTGAGGAGAGAACCCAAAAGCTTATAGAATACGCTGAAAACTGTCCTTTAAATACAATAGAGGATAACGGTAGCAAAATCGGTGTTATTACTGCGGGAATTTCTTATATGTATGCAAAAGAGGCGTTGGGAGACAGTGTAAATTACTTAAAGCTCGGTATGGTATATCCGTTGCCCGAAAAGCTGATTAAGGACTTTGCGGCAAAATGTGACAAGGTTTTTGTAATCGAAGAACTTGACCCGTTTATTGAGGAGCATTGCAACAATATAGGTGTTAAGGTTTGCGGTAAAAAGAACTTTACCCTTTTGGGTGAATACACTCCCGAAATGATAGCAAAGGTTGTTTTAAATAAAGATGGTGCTGAAAGATATGAGCTTCAGTCGGATATCCCCGCACGTCCTCCTGTGCTTTGCCCCGGTTGTCCTCATAGAGCAACCTTTTATGTGCTTAAAAAATTAGGACTTACAGTGTCTGGAGATATCGGATGTTATACTCTGGGAGCTGCAGCACCCTTGCAGTCGGTAGACACCACCATTTGTATGGGAGCATCGGTTAGTGCGGCTCACGGTATGGCAAAAATCAGGGGCGAGGAATTTAATAAAAAGCTGGTATCGGTTATCGGTGACTCGACATTTATGCATTCGGGTATTACGGGACTTGTTGATATTGTTTATAATAAGGGTGCCAACACCGTTATTATCCTCGATAACTCTATCACAGGCATGACCGGACACCAGGACAACCCCACCACCGGTAAAACCATAAGAGGAGAGGCTACTAAGCAAACAAATCTCATTTCTCTTTGTAAAGCCGTGGGAGTGGAAAGGGTTGTTGTATGCGATCCGTTCGATGTTAAGGCGTTTGAAGCGGTTGTGAAGGAAGAAACTGCTGCAGATGAGCCTTCGGTAATTATTGCTCAGCGTCCTTGTGCGTTGCTTAAATCGGTTAAGTACGAGGGCAAGTGCAAGATAGACCAGGATAAATGCAAAAAATGCAAAAAGTGTATGAGTATAGGTTGTCCTGCAATATCGGTTCACGACGGTACCGTTTCTATCGACCCGTCACAGTGTAACGGCTGCGGACTGTGCATCAGTATTTGTCCCTTTGATGCAATAGTAAAGGAGTGATTTTATGAATACTAATATTATGATAGTAGGCGTTGGCGGTCAAGGCACGCTCCTTGCAAGTAGAATCTTAGGTAACTGTGTTTTGGGCGAGGGCTACGATGTTAAGGTAAGCGAGGTTCACGGTATGAGTCAGCGAGGCGGCTCGGTTGTGACATATTTAAAGTACGGCGAGAAGGTTTATTCCCCCATTATCGGTAAGGGCGAGGCGGATGTTATCCTTGCTTTTGAGCAGCTTGAAGCTTTAAGAGCGCTTCCTTATCTTAAAAAAGGCGGCAAAATTATTGTAAATACTCAGAAAATCGATCCTATGCCTGTTATAACGGGGGCGGCCTCCTATCCCGAGGGTATTCTTGATACACTTGAAGAAAATGCTGATTTAACCGCTGTTGACGCTATGGATTTAGCATCAAGGGCCGGAAATATTAAAGCGGTAAATGTAGTGCTTATCGGTATTCTTGCAAAAACGTCAGAAATACCCTATGAAAAATGGGTAGAAACGATAAGGTCTACCGTTCCTGAAAAATTCCTCGATGTAAACCTTAAAGCCTTTGATTTGGGCTATTCAATATGAGCGTAAAAGGAGACAATAATATGAGCAAATATTATCAACCCGAAATCGAAACCGCCTCACCCGAGCAAATCAGAGCTTTACAAGATGAGAGACTTGTTCGTCAGGTTAAGCACGTTTGGGATAATGTACCCTATTACCGCAAAAAAATGGAGGAAAAGGGCATAACACCAGATGACATTAAGAGTGTTGATGACCTTAAAAAACTCCCCTTTGTTACCAAGGCAGACCTTAGAGATTGCTACCCTTATGGTCTTCTTGCAAAGCCGTTAAGTGAATGTGTAAGGATTCAGTCGACCTCCGGCACGACAGGAAAGAGAGTGGTCGCTTTTTATACCCAGCATGATATTGATTTGTGGGAAGATTGTTGTGCAAGAGCCATTATGGCGGCAGGCGGAACAAACGAGGATATTTGTCAGGTGAGTTATGGTTACGGCCTTTTTACAGGAGGCCCGGGTCTTAATGGCGGCTCTCATAAGGTAGGCTGTCTTACATTGCCTATGTCTTCAGGAAATACCGAGCGTCAGATCCAATTTATGACCGATTTAGGCTCTACTATCCTTTGCTGCACCCCTTCTTATGCTGCATATCTTGCAGAGTCTATTGAAGAAATGGGACTTCGTGATAGGATTAAGCTTAAAGCGGGTATCTTCGGCGCTGAAGCGTGGAGTGAAAATATGCGCAGAGATATTGAGGACAAACTTGGTATAAAGGCTTATGATATTTACGGTCTTACCGAAATTACAGGACCCGGTGTAAGTTTTGAGTGTGAGGAACAAACCGGTATGCACATAAACGAAGACCACTTTATTGCTGAAATTATCGATCCCGAAACCGGGGAGGTTTTACCCGAAGGCGAAAAAGGTGAGCTTGTATTTACATCAATTACCAAGGAAGCCTTCCCCCTGCTTCGTTACCGTACTCGTGATATCTGTATACTTAGTCGTAAAAAATGCTCCTGTGGCAGAACACTGGTTAAAATGTGTAAACCTATGGGCAGAAGCGACGACATGCTTATCATTCGTGGTGTAAATGTATTCCCGTCTCAGATAGAAGAGGTTCTCCTTTCTATAAAGAGTGGTGAAATTACACCAAACTATCAGATAATTGTTGACCGTGTAAATAATACCGACACCTTTGAGGTTAATGTCGAAATGAGCGAAAGCTTCTTTACTGACGATATCAAGTCAATAGCAAACATTGAAAAACAGATAACAGATAGATTAAGGTCTGTTTTAGGTATCGGCGCTAAGGTGCGACTTGTAAATCCCAAGACCATCACCAGAAGTGAAGGTAAGGCTGTAAGAGTCATTGATAAGAGAAAGATTTAAGGAGGAAACATATATGTATATAACTCAGCTTTCTGTTTTTGTGGAAAACAGGGTGGGCAACCTCGACGAAATTTTAGAGGTGCTTTCTCAAAACGGTATTAACATAAGGGCTCTTTCTATGGCCGATACATCAGAGTTCGGCATTTTGAGAATGATTGTGGATGATACAGATAAAGCAAAAGAAAAGTTGCGTGAAATCGGAGTGGTTGTAAAGAGCAGCGAAGTTATTGCTCAGCACATAGATGACACCCCCGGCGGACTTCAAAAGGTTATCTCCAAGCTAAAGCAAGGAGGCGTTTCGGTTGAATATCTATACGCATTTTTGAACCGGGAAAACGATACTGCTCAGGTAGTGCTCAGAGTCGACGATACAAAAAAAGCAGAACAGTTGTTAAAGTGAAATTTAATAAATAATGTTAGCGGCAGCTTCCTTTGACTTAAGGGAAGCTGCCGCCTTTGTATAACAGGATATTATGGAAAAGCAATGAACTTTTAAGAAATTACGGTTTAATTCGTTTTGAGTTTTTGACGAGAACTTCAACAACCTCATAAATTTTTCTGCGATCTTCTTCGGAAATTTTGGAAAGCTTTTCGGTGAGAATAGAGGTTTTGGTAATATAACCTACCTTTAAAACGTCGTCTAAAATCGGGTCGGAGGCAATTTCCAGCGCATTGAGTATGGAGATAAAGGTTTCAAGAGAAGGGGTTTTCTCTCCCCGTTCTATCATACCAATATAATTAGAACTCAAATTTGTTCTCTCTGCTAAATCTTCTTGCGTAAACTTCTTCAAAAGACGATATTTGGCGATTTTTTTGCCGATTGTTCCCAGTTGCATAATTATCCCACCTAGTTATTGCTTATAACTATTAGTATAGATGGTCAAATTGCAATAATACACAAACTAAAAGGAAGAATATATAACTATTGGTTGTCCACATATGCTCGGCTTCGGTTGTGGGGGGGGTAATATGCTATTTGAAATCTGATTGAGGTTGACTGCTTTGCCTATCTAAAGAAAAAAGGAAAAGCGGGTGTTTTCTCTTGTAATAATTATATATTTATGATAAAATATAATGAATAATAGTATAAGGAGAAATGCCGATTGTCGTTTCCGATTGAAAATATAAGGAATTTTTGCATTGTAGCGCATATAGATCACGGTAAGTCTACCCTTGCGGACAGACTTCTTGAGTTGACGCAGTCTGTATCCCAAAGAGATATGGAGGAGCAGATTCTTGACAGTATGGATCTTGAAAGGGAGCGTGGTATTACCATTAAAGCCCACGCCGTAACCCTCTACTATAAAGCAAAAGACGGTAATGAATACGAACTTAATCTTATCGACACTCCTGGACACGTTGACTTCAATTATGAGGTGTCACGCTCGTTGGCGGCGTGTGAGGGTGCAATTCTGGTGGTGGACGCCTCCCAAGGCATTGAGGCGCAGACCTTGGCTAACACATATTTGGCTGTAGATCACGGTCTTGAAATACTTCCGGTCATCAATAAAATTGATCTGCCCTCTGCCGAGCCTGATAGAATAAAGGCGGAAATAGAGGATATTATCGGTATCCCTGCCGACGAAGCACCACTTATTTCGGCTAAAACAGGAATAAATGTTGAAGAGGTTTTAGAGCTTATTGTAAACGGGATTCCCGCCCCAAAAGGTGACAGACAGGCTGCCTTAAAGGCCCTCGTTTTTGACTCTTATTACGATCCGTATAAAGGGGTTATCGTATATTTCAGGGTGATAAGCGGAAGAATCAAAACCGGTGATGTAATTCGTATGATGGCAACCGGCGCAGAGTTTGATGTAGTGGAAATAGGAAGAAAGGGTGCTGTAAATCTTGAGGCCTGTGATGTATTGGAAGCGGGCGAAGTAGGATATCTGGCAGCATCAATTAAAACGGTATCCGAAGCACGTGTGGGCGACACAATAACCTTGGCAGAAAATCCTGCAAGTCAGGCACTCCCCGGTTACAGAAGTGTCAAGCCGGTAGTTTTCTGCGGTATTTATCCTGCTGACGGTGCTAAATATCCCGACCTTAGAGAAGCTCTCGAAAAATTGCAGCTCAATGACGCTTCCCTGCTTTTTGAACCCGAAACCTCTACTGCATTAGGGTTCGGTTTCCGTTGCGGATTTTTAGGTCTTCTTCATATGGAAATTATTGAAGAAAGACTCGAAAGAGAATATAACCTCGATATAATTACGACAGCTCCAAGCGTTGAATATAAATTTCAGCTTTCAAACGGCGAAACGGTAACGGTGGATAATCCCACCAATTACCCCGATCCTGCTACCATTGTTAAGGCGATGGAGCCTGTTGCAAATGTGCATATTTACAGCCCGAGTGATTATGTGGGCACAATTATGCAGCTTTGTGAGGAAAGACGTGGAAACTACATTGATATGAAGTATATGGGGGACAGGGTTGATATCCACTATATTTTACCGATGGGTGAAATCGTGTATGACTTTTTCGATGCTTTAAAATCCCGTACCAAAGGCTATGCAAGTTACGATTATGAACCCGCTGACTATGAGGTTTCAACTTTAGTTAAGCTTGATGTTATGTTGGCAGGGGACACTGTTGACGCATTATCCTTTATCGTTCATTCGGATAACGCATATACAAGAGCCAGAAGAATTGCCGAAAAATTAAAGGAATATATTCCAAGACAGCTTTTCGAGGTTCCGGTACAGGTGGCGGTGGGAGGCAAAATAATTGCCAGAGAAACCGTTAAGGCTATGAGAAAAGATGTACTTGCCAAATGTTACGGCGGCGATATAACAAGAAAAAAGAAGCTGCTTGAAAAGCAAAAGGAAGGCAAAAAGAAAATGCGCAGGTTAGGTTCTGTTGAAGTACCAAAGGACGCATTTATGGCGGTACTTAAATTA
>JAGAZW010000008.1 GCA_017939855.1 Clostridia bacterium
CGATGATGGCTCTTACGGCGAAAAGGGCAATGTTACCATGCCTTTAAAAGAAATGCTCCTTAATGGCGAAAAATTTGACTTAATAATTGCAATAGGTCCGCTGATTATGATGAAATTTGTTGTAGAAACCGCAAAACCCTTTAACATACCCGTAACTGTTTCGATGAATCCTATCATGATTGACGGGACTGGTATGTGCGGAGGTTGTCGACTTACCTTAAATTCTAACGGTGAAAAAATCACAAAATTTGCCTGTGTTGACGGACCAGATTTCAATGGCTATGAAGTTGACTTTGATGAAGCAATTTCCCGAAACCGTATGTATGTGGAATTTGAACGTCATTCCTATAAAAATACCTGCAATCTTTTTAACAATGAAAGGTCAGGTGGAAATTGATGGGAATTTTTACAAAAAAGTTTGATATGCCAACACAGCCACCTGAAAAAAGGATTCATAATTTCGACGAGGTTGCGTTAGGTTACACTGCAGAAATTGCCGTGAAGGAAGCGACAAGATGTATTAAATGCAAAAATCAACCGTGTATAAGCGGTTGCCCCGTTAACATAAATATACCAAAATTCATCTCAATGATTGCGCAAGAGGATTTCGACGGTGCATATAAAGAAATTTCTCTGTCTTCGGCTTTACCGGCTATTTGCGGAAGAGTTTGTCCTCAAGAGCATCAATGCGAAGGGAAATGCACATTAGGAATAAAATTTGAACCAATAAGTATCGGAAGACTTGAAAGATTTGTTGCTGATTGGCATAATGAAAATTCTGATTATATACTAGAAAAGCAAGAAAGAAATGGACACAAGGTGGCAGTTATAGGATCGGGTCCTTCCGGACTTACCTGTGCGGCAGAATTGGCACGAAGGGGTTATGAAGTAACTATTTATGAGGCTTTGCACACACCTGGCGGTGTTTTAGTATACGGCATTCCTGAATTTCGCCTTCCAAAAAAAATTGTAAAAAAAGAGATTGAAAATTTAAAATCTTTAGGTGTTAAAATTGAAACCAATGTTGTTATCGGAAAAACGTTGACAATAGAAGAACTCTTTGGGATGGGCTATGAGGCAGCATTTGTCGGCACCGGTGCAGGCCTTCCAAAATTTATGGGGATTCCAGGGGAAAGTTTGAACGGAGTTTACTCCGCAAATGAATTTTTATGTCGCTCAAACCTAATGAAAGCGTATGAAAATAATTCGTATACTCCGATATTGAAAGGTGAGAGTGTGGCAGTAGTTGGTGGCGGAAACGTTGCTATGGATTCCGCACGAACTGCTTTGAGGATGGGTGCAAAAAAGGTTTATATCATCTATCGACGTTCAATGGACGAAATTCCAGCTCGCAGGGAAGAAGTGGAACACGCAATTGAAGAGGGTGTTGAATTCAGAATACTTACTAATCCTGTTGAAATTATTGGTTACAATAGTGAAAATAATTTAAATAATTCTAAAAATGGTTTCGTTCGTGCAATAAAATGCGTGAAAATGGAATTAGGTGATTTTGACGAGGACGGGAGAAGAATAGCAAAGGCTGTTCCTGATTCGGAATATATTTTAGATGTTGATACAGTTATTATATCAATAGGCACTTATCCGAATCCACTGATTAAGAATACTACAAAAGGTTTAAAAGTTAATTCAAAGGGCTGTATAATCGTCGACGAAAGTTGCCTCACTTCTTGCGAAGGGATATACGCAGGCGGTGATTCCGTAACTGGGGCGGCAACTGTAATTTCAGCTATGGGTGCCGGAAAGTCTGCTGCAAAATCTATAGATGAATATCTAAAAAATAAGTAACAAAATCCCGTATTACTATTTAAAGTAATACGGGATTTTGTTTAAAAACCAAGCAAATCTGTGGCATCTCTTAAAATGGCAGAACGTGTTTTTTCGGCTTCGTCCGCAGTCTTACCAACTGCATTAACATAAATTTTAATTTTCGGCTCAGTCCCAGATGGTCTTACAATAAGTGTTGAACCGTTTTCAAGTGAAAATGAAATAACATTAGATTTTGGTAAATCAATGATTTCAGATTTACCTTCTAAAATATTTGTAGATAGCGAGGTGAGATAATCATTAACAGCTATCACTTTTGAATCATGAATTTTTACTGGTGTAGTATTTCTGAGAGTTTTCATAATCTCAGAAATTTTTATCATTCCGCTTTGTCCTTCACAAGAAAAACTTTTTTGTGCACAGTAATAATAACCAAATTTCTTGTAC
>JAGAZW010000091.1 GCA_017939855.1 Clostridia bacterium
GGGAGGGAATCTTTTGTCAAATATTATTGTGCTAGTATGTCTAAAAGCAAAACAATGGGTAAATATTGTTAAAAAAGGGGCGATTTGTTGACAAAAGACTGTTGAAGTGGTATAATTTTATAGGTTATAATCTATTATTGTGCCCATTTTTTGTGAGTAGGTGTTTTTATGGAAAATAAACGCATTTTTCTTTCTTGTCCGACTATGCACGGCGAAGAACAGCTTTTTGTTAAAGAAGCCTTTGATACTAACTGGGTAGCGCCTTTAGGCAAAAATGTCGATGAGTTTGAAAAGGAAATGGCGAACTATATAGGGGTCGCTCATGCGGCGGCGCTTTCTGCAGGAACTGCGGCGTTGCATCTGGCGGTTAAACTAGCGGGGGTCGGTCAAGGGGACATAGTTTTTTGTTCGGACCTCACCTTTGCTGCAACAGTAAACCCCGTTTCCTATGAAAAGGCAACTCAGGTCTTTATAGATTCAGAATATGAAAGTTGGAATATGGATCCAAAAGCACTCAAAAAGGCATTTGATAAGTATCCGCAGTGTAAATGTGTTATGCTTGCCAATCTTTATGGAACCCCTGCAAAGCTTGATGAAATCAAAGAAATCTGCGATGCACATGGCGCAATACTCATTGAGGATGCAGCGGAGAGTCTTGCGGCTACATATAAAGGAAAACAGACAGGAACTTTTGGAAAATACAACGTTATAAGCTTTAACGGCAATAAAATTATCACAACCTCTGGAGGCGGTATGCTACTTAGTGACGATGAGGAAGCTATCAAAAAGGCTCGTTTCTGGGCAACACAGTCTCGTGACCCGGCACCGCACTACCAGCACAGTGAAATAGGCTATAACTACCGAATGAGTAATGTTGTTGCAGGTATAGGCAGAGGTCAGCTTATTCATCTGGACGAGCATAGGGAGCTGAAAGAGAAAATATATAGTCGTTATAAGAAAGCTTTTTCTAACATCCCCGTTACAATGAATCCTTATCCCGAATGTTCGATACCTAATTTCTGGCTTTCCTGCTTTACTGTTAATGACGGTTGCGACGTTAAGCCTTATGATATTATGGAAAAGTTAGCATCCGAAAATATTGAGGCAAGACCGATTTGGAAGCCTATGCATATGCAGCCTGTCTTTGAAGGCTACGATTTTATATCTGCCTTTGAAAATGCTTGTAGCGAAGACATCTTCAAAAGAGGACTTTGTTTGCCCAGCGATATAAAAATGACCGAAGAAGAACAGGACAGGGTTATAGAAATCATTAAAAGTCTGTTTTAAGGAGTGTTTACATAAGTGTACGCAAAATACATAAAGCGTCCTCTTGATTTTTTCCTTTCCTTAACGGCGATACTGTTACTATCTCCGGTATTATTAATTTTGATAGTATTAGGAGCAGTAATGATGAAGGGGAATCCCTTCTTTGTTCAACATCGTCCCGGTAAAGATGAAAGGATTTTCAGAATAATAAAATTCAGAACAATGACAAACTGTAGGGACGGAGAAGGCAATCTGCTTCCCGATCACCTGCGTCTTATCGGATACGGCAAGTTCTTGCGTTCCACCTCTTTGGACGAGCTGCCAGAGCTATTCAATATCCTTATAGGCGATATGGCGTTTATAGGACCTAGACCACAGCTTGTCAGGGATATGGTATTTATGTCTGATACTCAGCGCCTTCGCCATTCCGTAAGACCCGGACTTTCGGGACTCGCTCAGATAAACGGAAGAAATGCGATTAGGTGGGAAAATAAGTTTTCCTTTGATCTTGACTACATAGAAAACATAACCTTTATGGGCGATATGAAGATAGTTTTTCAAACTGTCATCAAGGTTTTTAAAAGAGCCGACATAACAGAAGAAGGAATGGAAACAGCCGAAGACCTGGGAGATTATCTGTTAAGGATAGGTCAAGTAGATCAAGAAACCTACACTCTAAAGCAAACTGTAGCAAAAGAACTTGTTGGAATGAGATAATATGAAGGATTTGAAGTTTTCGGTCTCAATGTGTGTTTACGGCGGCGATAATCCGGACTGGTTTAAAACCGCAACCGACAGTATTATAAATCAAAGTGTGAAACCGGATGAAATAGTTTTAGTGGTGGATGGCCCGGTTCCTGAAAAGCTAGATAGAATTATTAAAAGTTACGAGCTTTTAGACTTTTTTAAGGTTATAAGACTCAAGAAAAATATGGGTCATGGTGAGGCAAGGAGAACGGGTCTGAAAAACTGTTCGAATGAGCTGGTAGCGCTTATGGATGCCGACGATATAAGTGTGCCTGACCGCTTTCAAAGGCAATTGGAGGTTTTTCAAAAAAACACCGACATAGATGTATGTGGCGGCAACATAACAGAGTTTATAGATGACCCTCAAAACATTGTGGGTGTCAGAAATGTTCCCAAAGAGGATAAAGATATAAAAGAGTATCTTAAAAAGCGTTGCCCGATGAATCAGGTAACGGTTATGTTTAAAAAAGCAAGGGTCGACTCAGTAGGCGGGTATATCGACTGGTTTTGCGAGGAAGATTATTATCTATGGCTTCGTATGTGTCTTGGTAATATGAAATTTGCTAACCTATCCGAATTTCTTGTTAATGTGCGAGTGGGTAAGGATATGTATGGCCGCAGAGGCGGAATAAAGTACTTTAAAAGTGAAGCACGAATTCAAAAATATATGTATGATAACAAAATCATTGGGGCGGGTACATATGTTTCAAATATTTTAAAAAGATTTATCGTTCAAGTTCTTATGCCTAACAAATTAAGGGGTTGGGTATTCAAAAAATTTGCTCGGGAGAAATCATAATGAATAGAAAAAAGTACAAGGTCGGTTATACCACAGGCGTTTTCGATATGTTTCATATTGGGCATCTTAACATTCTCAAAAGAGCCAAAGAGCAATGTGATTATTTGATAGTTGGCGTTACAACCGACGAGCTTTCTTTTAAAAGAAAAAACAAGTACCCTATAATATGCGAAAAAGAACGCACAGAAATTGTTGAAGCTATTAAGTATGTAGACAAGGTTGTGCCGCAAAACGATATGGACAAGCTCAGTGCCGTAAAAAAATTAGGCGTTGATGCGGTATTTGTAGGCTCTGATTGGAAAGGAACAAAGTCTTGGGAAAATTACGAAAGAGAATTTTCAAAAGCAGGCTGTGAAGTAGTCTATCTTGACCACACAGACGGCATTTCTTCTACAATACTCAGAGAAAGATTGAATAAATAATGATTTTTGTTTTTAAAAAATGGGAAGACTTTTGCAAAAAGCTTTCTGAAAGTGGTATGCAAAGTGTTTCGGCAAAAGAAATAGCCTCAGAAAAAACATATTTAGTTTTAAAGCACGATGTAGAAACCGATGTGAAGAAAGCCTATAGGATGGCCGAAATCGAGCAAAAATATGGGCACAGAGGCTCTTATTATGTGCAAGGCTATTTGATGAATGACCCAGAAAACATAAGAATTCTGACACAAATGCAGCAAATGGGTCACGAAATTTCCTATCATTACGATGTAATGGACAGCAACAAAGGCGATATCAAGAAAGCGATATTGGAATTTGAAGAAAATAAAAAGCGCTTCGAGGATAACGGATTTGAGCTTTCTACAGTTTGCCAACACGGCAATCCCATAGTCGAAAGAATAGGATATCACTCTAATCGTGACTTTTTCAGAAATGAAAAGGTACAGAAAAAATATCCGCAGATTTCAGATATAATGGTTAATTTTAAAACTGCCAGACAAACAGACTACATTTATTATTCTGATGCGGGCAGGAAATTCAAAATGATTTTTGACCCGATAAATAATGATATTGTAAATAGTGATGACAAAAACGTCGTTTATAAAAATTTAGATGAAGTTCTCTTAAAACTCTCAAAGAATACCGGAACCATAATAAGTATTCATCCTCACAGATGGACAAAATCAGCGGCAAAATACATTTTCAAAACCTCTGCTTTTAAGGTCATCAGATTTTTTGCTAAAATACTTTCGAGGATCCCGATTTTTAAAAAGTTTATGAGCAGGTATTATTACCTGGCAAAAAAAATTTAAGGAGAAAAAATGAAAACGATTACCGTCCGTGATGTGCAAGAAAAAATCCTTAAGACAATGAAATATATAGACAAACTTTGCCGTGAAAACGGAATCGTTTATTATATTATGGGCGGCACGGCATTAGGTGCTGTGCGTCACGGCGGGTTTATTCCTTGGGATGACGATCTTGATATTTTTATGACACCTGATCAATATGTTCTTTTTAAAAGGGCGTTTGAAAAAGAAAAGAGTCAAAAATTTATTATCCAAGAATGGCAAACGGTTCCTGAGCATCTTGAATATGCAAAGGTGAGAATGAATGGAACAACCTTTATAGAAGAAAACTTTAAGGCTCGGAAAGACATGCATCATTGTATTTATGTGGACATTATGATACTGCATAAGGTCCCGAAAAATGCTCTTGTTCAAAAAGTGGTTTACTACGAGTCAAAGTTTGTAACACTTTATGCCCTTTCTCAAAGAAATTGGAAACCTAAAACTTCTGCGCAGCACTTAGCGCTATTTTTGCTTAAACTTTTACCTTGTAAGTTTATAGCAAAAAGGTGTTATAGCAATATATATAAATACGATAACTTAATCGAAAACTTTAAATACTGCTATTGGATAACACCCGCTAAGTTTAAAAACGGTCTTTTTGATGAGGATTTCTTTAACAATCCGATTGATATTGCTTTTGAGGATACATATCTTTTAGGTAGCGAAAAAATAAAGGAATATCTTGAATATCGCTATGGCGACTATATGAAATTACCGTCAAAAGAACAGCAAAAGGCTGCGGTTCACGCCTTTCTTTACGATACCGAAAAAGACTATAAAGAATATTTGGAGAAGGGTTTATGAAAACAGAGGTTCTTGTAACAACGATGCATCAAACCGATGCATCAAAATATACGGAAATGAATCTAAAAACCGATGCTGTAATTGCCAATCAGTCAAATATATGCGCATTCGAAGAAAAAGAAATAGATGGCAAAAGGGTGAGATTTGTTACTACCGATACAAGAGGACTGAGTATCAATCGTAACATAGCAATGCTTTATTCTGATGCTGATATTTTGGTTTTTGCAGATGATGACCAGGTATTTGTTGACGGTTACGAAGAAATAATTTTAAAAGAATTCAGAGTCCACCCCGATGCTGACGGTATAAAATTTTACTGTGAAAGCACCAATCCAAAAAGGCCAATGGCTTATAAAAGGCCACCTGAATTTGTTCGTGCAAAAAAGAAAGGTATTATGTCTGCCGGTGTGCCCGGCTTTTGCATTAAGAAAACATTCTTGCAAAAAAATAATATTACATTTAACTGTATTTTGGGGTCGGGGGCAAAAATAATTTGCGGAGAAGATTCCGTTTTTTTAAGTGAGCTTTTAAAGCACAAAGCGAAAATCTATCTTTCGCCCACCCTTATAAGCTTAATAAATCAGGGCGAAAGCTCTTGGTTTAAAGGATACACTGAGCAATATTTTAATTCAATAGGTTATGTTTACAGTTGCATTTACGGTATACTTTCGCCACTTGCGATTATACGTAGGGCGCTTATATTAAAACGCAAAAAAGAGTGCGATCTTAAGCTGTACGAAATACTCAGAATGATGATGACGGGCAGAAAACAACACCGAAGCAAATAGAAAGGAGAGGGCTAAAAATGATAAATAAAAGGCTGCTTATATTCTCTAATAATGCGCTGAGTGAATCAAGTTCAAACGGACGAACTCTTAAAAATTTATTAGGGAATGATAGTGCTGAAAACTTAGCTCAATTTTATCTTCAACCCTCTTTACCCGACTTTAATTGTTGTAAAAACTACTTTTTTGTCTCAGACTCGGCGGTTTTAAAGGCCTTTTTTAAAAGAAAGTCTGCCGGAAAGGTTATGCAGGAAAAGGATTTTAACGTAGCATCTTCAAAAGAAAAATCAAGTTCTGTCAAAAAGTCAATTCCCCGAAATCCCCTGACGATGATTATACGTAATTTTTTTTGGAACAGAAAAGCATGGCGAAAGAAATTCCAGAAATGGATAGAAGAATTTAATCCGCAAGTCATTTTGTTTCAGGCGGGAGATGCTCCGTTTTTATATAAAATGTCCCTTTATTATGCAAAAAAATATAATTTACCAATGATTATCTATAACAGCGAGGATTATTATTTTAAAGATTATAATTACTTTCGAGACGGCGGTATAACGGCGGTTTTTTATCCTCTTTTCAGAAGGAAACTTAAAAAAGCGGTTGAACAGGTTTTGAATTATGCTACGGCTTCGGTTTATATAACAGAAGATCTTCAAAAGGTATATGATGAGGAGTTTAACAAGAAAAGTTATTACATGTATACCGCCACAGATGTTGAATGTTGTCCGTCAGAATGTGAAAATCCGATTTTTTCGTATCTTGGCAATCTGGGAATTGATAGACATATAGGGCTTGTAAAAATAGCGAATGCTTTAGCTGAAATCAATCCTCAATATAAGCTTGATGTTTATGGAAAAGTTCCCAACGAAAAGGTGAAAAATGCTTTTAATAACTGTCCGGCGCTTAACTATAAAGGACTTGTAAGCTACGAAAGGGTAAAAGCGGTTATGGGTGAAAGTTTGCTGCTTTTCCATACCGAGAGCACAGACCCGTTTTATTGCAAGGATGTGTGTCACGGATTTTCCACCAAAATTGCTGATAGTTTAGCAAGTGGCAGATGCTTTGTGATATTCGCACCCGAAATGCTTTCTTGCACTAAGTATATAAAAGAAAATGAGTGCGGTGTGGTAATAACCGAAGAACATGAGCTTAAAAGAAAAATCCAAGAAGTTTTAGAAAACGATAGGTTAAGAACCAAGTGTATTAAAAACGCCCTTGAGGTGGTTGAAAAAAATCATCGGGCAGACACAAATAAGGCAAAAATGGAGAAAATTATCAACGATTTGTAAATAAGGTGATAAGATGAAAATACTGCAGGTAAACTGTGTTTACAATACCGGGAGTACAGGTAAAATTGTATACGATGTTCATACAGAGCTTGTAAATGCGGGACACGAGTCTGTTGTATGCTACGGCAGAGGACAAAAAACAGCAGATAAAAATGTTTATAAAAACTGCAGTGAATGGTATTCGAAATTAAATAATCTCATTTCACGCTTTACGGGAGTTATGTATGGCGGCTGCTTTTTCTCAACAAACAAGCTTATAAGAATAATAAAAAGAGAAAATCCGGATATAGTTCATCTGCACTGTATAAACGGGTATTTCGTTAATATATATCGTCTTATTACCTGGCTTAAGAAAAATAATGTCAAGACGGTTCTTACCCTTCACGCAGAGTTTATGCATACCGCTAACTGCGGACACGCTTTTGAGTGCGAAAAATATAAAACAGGGTGCGGAAAGTGTCCGCACTTTAAAAAAGAAACCAAGTCCATACTTTTTGATAACACAGCACTTTCCTTTAAAAAGATGAAAAAAGCCTTTGACGGCTTCAATAATAACCTTGTTGTTACTTCGGTTTCGCCATGGCTTATGGACAGAGCGCAAAACTCCATTATTTTAGGTGATAAAAAGCATACTGTTGTTATGAACGGTCTTGATACATCTGTTTTCTATCCTCACGGCGCCGATGAGATAAGAAAAAAACATAATTTAGAGGATAAAAAATTTGTATTGTTTGTAACACCCGTGTTTAGCATTGATAAAAATCACATAAAAGGCGGATGGTATCTGATTGAACTGGCAAAGAGGATGCCTGAAGTAGTGTTCGGAGTGATAGGGGCAAGGGAGCAGTATGATAATCTTCCTAAAAATGTTATAAACATAGGCAGAGTCGATGATCAGGATACTTTAGCAAAGTATTATTCTGCTGCCAATGCAACTATTCTATTGAGCCAAAGGGAAACCTTTTCAATGGTAACAGCAGAAAGTCTTTGCTGCGGAACCTCGGTGATAGGTTTTAAAGCGGGAGGTCCCGAGACAATTTCAATAGATAAATTTTGTTCATTCGTGCCTTATGGCGACATTGATGATATACAGAATAAGCTGGAGCAGAAACTTAACTGCGAGAAGGATGAAAGAATATCGCAAAAAGCGGCTTCAAAATATGATAAAAGGACTATGGCAAACAGTTATTTAAATGAATATTCTGAGCTTTTAAACAGAAAGAAGAAAATTTTACAGGTAAATGTTGTTTATAAAAAGGGAAGCACCGGGAAAATAATCAATGATATCCATACCGAACTTCTAACTCAAGGATACGATTCGCTGATATGCTACGGCAGAGGGAAGAAAATAAAACAAAGAAACGTTTATAAAACCTGCAGTGAATGGTATTCGAAATTAAATAATCTCATTTCACGCTTTACGGGCGTTATGTACGGCGGCTGCTTTTTCTCAACAAACAATCTTATAAGAATAATAAAAAGAGAAAATCCGGATATAGTTCATCTGCACTGTATAAACGGGTATTTCGTTAATATATATCGTCTTATTACCTGGCTTAAGGAAAATAACGTCAAGACAGTTCTTACCCTTCACGCAGAGTTTATGCATACCGCTAACTGCGGATATGCACTTGATTGTGAAAAGTGGAGGACCGGCTGCGGCGATTGCCCAAGAAGAAAAAAAGAAACAAAATCTTGGTTTTTCGATGGTACAGCAAAATCCTTTCAAAGAATGAAAAAGGCATTTGAAGGGTTTGACGACAACTTAATTGTAACTTCGGTTTCGCCATGGCTTATGGATAGAGCGCAAAACTCCATTATTTTAGGTGATAAAAAGCATACTGTTGTTATGAACGGTCTTGATAC
>JAGAZW010000092.1 GCA_017939855.1 Clostridia bacterium
ACTTCTTAGGCACAGCGTTAAGATCGATTTCAAGACCGTCTGCAAGTTCTCCTATTGCAACAGAAACACCGCCTGCACCAAAGTCGTTACAACGCTTAATCATTTTGGTAGCAGTGGCATTACGGAAAAGACGCTGAAGCTTTCTTTCCTCAGGAGCATTACCTTTTTGCACTTCTGCTCCGCAAGTTTCAACCGACTGTGCGTTATGAGCTTTTGAAGAACCGGTTGCGCCACCGATGCCGTCACGTCCTGTGCTTCCGCCTAAAAGGATAACAACATCGCCCTCTTCAGGACATTCACGACGCACATTCTGTCGAGGTGCTGCCGCAATAACTGCACCGATTTCCATTCTCTTTGCGGCATAGCCGTCGTGATAAATCTCATCAACTATTCCCGTTGCAAGACCTATCTGGTTACCATACGAAGAATAACCCGCCGCAGCAGTTGTTACTATTTTTCTCTGAGGAAGCTTACCCTTAATAGTTTCGTTTACAGGCTTTAAGGGGTCAGCAGCACCCGTTACACGCATAGCTCCGTATACATAAGAGCGACCTGAAAGCGGGTCACGGATAGCACCACCTATGCAAGTAGCAGCTCCTCCGAAAGGTTCAATTTCGGTGGGATGATTATGGGTTTCATTCTTAAAGAGGAGAAGCCAGGGTTTAACAACACCGTCAACCTCAACATCAATTTTAACAGTGCATGCATTGATTTCTTCCGATTCGTCCAGCTTTTCAAGCTTACCATTTACTTTAAGATACTTAACAGCAACGGTTGCAATATCCATAAGGCAGATGGGCTTGGTTCTGCCAAGCTCCTTACGGGTAGCAATATATTCGTTATATGCCGACTGCAAAAGGCTATCCTCAAATTTAACATCATCTATAATTGTGTTAAATGTGGTGTGGCGGCAGTGGTCAGACCAATATGTATCAATCATTCTGATTTCGGTAATAGTGGGGTCACGCTGTTCCGAAATGAAATACTGCTGACAAAAGGCAATATCGTCCGCATCCATAGCGAGACCATAATCCGCAACAAACTTTTCAAGACCTGCTCTGTCAAGCTTTGTAAAACCGTCAAGTATTGCAACGGTTGTGGGGATTTCATACTTTACAACAAGAGTTTCAGGCTTTTCTAAAGCGGCTTCCCTTGCTTCAACGGGGTTAATAACATACTTCTTAATTTCAGCAAGTTCTGTCTCGGTCAAACTGCCGTAAAGGGCATAAACCTTTGCGGAACGCACAATAGGTCTATCACCCTGTGATATGATCTGTATACATTGTGCCGCTGAGTCTGCACGCTGATCAAACTGACCCGGCAGGTATTCTACTGCAAAAACAGTAGCGTCATCTAAATCTATCTCCTTTGATACAACATCAAGCTGAGGCTCTGAAAATACAGTGTTTATTGCATAATCAAAGAGGTCGGATGTAATGTTCTCCGCATCATAGCGGTTGAATATGCGGACACATTCAAGATTTTTTATGCCCAAAAGGCCACGAACATCATTAAGTAATGCTTTGGCTTCGTTGGCAAGTTCCTTTTTCTTTTCAACAAAAATTCTGTAAACCATTGTTATTCCTTTCCTGCCTTTAAGGCCTTGGCACCTATATCATTACGATAGTAAGCATTTTCAAAAGTGATTTCCTCTACCATCGAATAGGCGCTATCAATAGCATCCTGGAGTGTATCAGCAATAGCTGTTGCGCCTAAAACTCTGCCGCCGTTTGTGAGCAGTTTGCCGTTTTCGATTTTCGCACCTGCCACATAAACATTATCAGAAATGCTCTGCGGAATTATCATCTCAAAACCTTTATCATAACTTTCAGGATAACCCTTTGACGCCATAATAACACAACAAGCATTTTTTTCGCTGAAGGTAACATCACATTCGGCTAGTGTACCATTGGTGGTAGCCTGCATAACGGTTAGTAAATCACTTTCTAAAAGCGGCAATACAACCTGTGTTTCCGGGTCACCGAAACGACAGTTATATTCTATTACCTTAGGACCTTTTTCGGTGAGCATAAGACCGAAATAAAGACAACCTTTAAAAGTGCGACCCTCTGCATTCATAGCATTAACGGTAGGAAGAAATATCTTCTTCATACATTCGTCAGCTATCTCTTTTGTATAGTAAGGATTAGGGGCAACCGTTCCCATACCTCCGGTATTAAGGCCTGTATCATTATTCCCCGCCCTTTTATGATCCATCGAAGAAATCATAGGAACAACGGTTTTTCCATCTGTAAAAGAAAGAACGGATACTTCAGGACCTGTTAAAAATTCTTCAATAACTATATTGTCGCCGCTTTTCCCAAACTTCTTATCCTGCATCATCTCAATTACTGCCTGTTTGGCTTCCTCTCGGGTCATGGCAATAATTACACCTTTACCGAGTGCGAGACCATCAGCTTTGATAACGGTGGGTATAGGTGCTGTTTCAAGATAATCAAGCGCCTTTTTCATATCTGAAAAGACTTCATACTGGGCTGTTGGAATACCATATTTTTTCATAAGATTTTTAGAGAAAACCTTACTGCCCTCAATAATTGCCGCATTTGCTTTTGGACCAAAGCAAGGTATACCCTTTTCTTCCAAAGCATCAACACAACCGAGCACCAGTGGGTCATCCGGGGCCACAACTGCATAGTCGATATTATTATTAACTGCAAATTCCACTATTTCAGGAATATTTGTAGCGGAAATATTAACGCAAACCGCATCCATCGCAATGCCTCCGTTACCCGGAAGAGCAAAAATTTCCTCTACATTCTTATTTTCTTTTAATTTTTTGATGATGGCGTGTTCTCTGCCGCCGCCACCTACAACTAACAACTTCATCTTTACACCTCAAAAGGATTAGTGATGGAACAGACGCATTCCTGTAAAACACATAGTCATACCGTATTTATCACAACATTCGATAACAACATCGTCACGTATGGAGCCGCCCGGCTCTGCGATATATTTAACACCGCTGCGTTTTGCTCTTTCAATATTATCGCTGAACGGAAAGAAAGCATCAGAGCCTAATGCAACGCCGTCGATAGAAGAAAGATATTCCTTGATTTCAGCATCAGTTAAGGGCTCGGGCTTGGAAGTAAAGTATTTTTGCCAATTACCGTCGGCGCAAACATCCTCTTCGTTACGGTTAATATAACCGTCAATAACGTTATCTCTGTCGGGTCTGCCGAGAGTATCCTTAAAGGGAAGATTCAAAACCTTATCATGTTGACGCAGGAACCATGTATCTGCTTTAGAGCCTGCAAGTCTTGTGCAGTGAATCCTTGACTGCTGACCGGCACCTACACCAATAGCCTGACCGTCTACTGCATAGCAAACCGAGTTAGACTGGGTGTATTTAAGTGTAATAAGGGCAATTATAAGGTCACGGACTGCAGTTTCCGGCATATCTTTATTCGAAGTAACGATATTGGAAAGAAGTTCACGGTTGATCTGGAAGCTGTTTCTGCCCTGTTCAAAGGTTATACCAAAAACCTGCTTACGCTCAATCTCGGCAGGAACGAAATCGGGATCTATTTTAACTATATTATAGTTACCGTTTCTCTTAGATTTGAGTATTTCCAAAGCCTCCGGCTCATAACCCGGAGCGATAACACCGTCGGACACTTCACGCTTAATCATTTTGGCTGTAGTCACGTCGCAAACATCAGAAAGTGCTACCCAGTCACCGAAGGAACACATACGGTCGGTTCCTCTTGCTCTCGCATATGCACAAGCAAGGGCAGAATCGTCAAGACCTTCAATGTCGTCAACAAAACAAGCCTTTTTTAGTTTGTCGGAAAGAGGAATACCAACCGCCGCAGAGGTTGGGCTTACGTGTTTAAATGAAGTAACGGCAGGAAGACCTAATGCCGCCTTTAGTTCCTTAACAAGCTGCCAGGAATTAAAAGCATCGAGAAAGTTTATGTAACCGGGTCTACCGCACAAAATTTCAATGGGTAATTCAGAACCGTCCTGCATATAAATTTTAGAAGGTTTTTGGTTGGGGTTACAACCGTACTTAAGCTCAAATTCTTTCATAATTCTTCTCCTCATTACTTGTTTTTATTGATGATAATATCAGTAGTTTTACTGCCATCAAGAGGAATCTGACGAACATAAAGAGAAACCTTATTATCTTCATTCAGACTGTTCCAAACGGTGTCCGCCAACTCTTCGGCGGTGTTTGGAAGTTCAACCTCTTCGGGTTCGCCGTAGAAGGACGGAATAGGATTGCCGTCG
>JAGAZW010000009.1 GCA_017939855.1 Clostridia bacterium
ACAGTTAGGCGGATTTGACGGTCGTTTTTACCATTCCCCCATTATTACCGCCGTTTCTCCGGCTATACTCGTTTGTGCACATACATTTGATGCGCTCGACAGACCCCTTCTTTCCTATAATTTCGCTTTTCACCGTTTTTTGCATATTGAAGGAGTACGTGTGTGGTAAAAAAATTTAATTGTTTTTGTTGCCAAATTTTCTATTATTTGATAAAATAATAGCGAAAGAGAGGTTTTATCGATGAAATTGTTGAGTATTATTTTAAGCGTGTGTTTACTCCTTTGTATGTTATCGGGTTGCAACAAAAAACAAAATGATAATACAACCCACACTTCAAATAAAAAATCCTCGTCATACGCCGATACAGAAAAGGTTTCAAAAGATAACCTTACTTCTGACACGACCGAAAGTGGTGATGAAAGCGGAGCAAATGGAGGAACACCGCCAACATCAACTCCGACAGTTTCCGTACCTACAGCTTCGTCAAACGGTGATAAATTGGTCGGTACTATCTACACAAGAGCGCAACTGGAGGCTTTAAGCAACACCAAAAGCGGTCACGGGCAAGGTGTTTCAACCGATGCCGCCAACCGTTCTGTAAACTGCATAAATCTTCAAAATAAATACGGGAAATATGATGCTTTTTTCATTATGCCCAATGAGAATAAAATTTATCTCACCTTCGATTTGGGGTATGAATACAACAACCTTACCGCTGATATTCTTGATACATTAAAAGAAAAAAATATCAAGGCTATCTTCTTCGTTACCAAAAGCTATTGCAAAAACAAATACAACGACAACAGCCATTATATACGCCGTATTATTGATGAAGGACATATTTTGGCAAATCATTCTGTAAATCATAAATCTATGCCCTCTCTCACTATCGACCAGATGTATGATGAAATAATGGGACTTCATAAATACATAAAGGAAAACTTTAATTACGAGATGCACCTGTTCCGTCCGCCTATGGGTGAATATTCCGAAAGAAGTTTGGCGCTCGCTCAAAGTCTCGGCTACAAATCTGTTTTATGGAGTTATGCTTATTACGACTATGCAACCGATGACCAGCCCGACGAGGGCGAGTCGCTTAATAAACTAGTTAAAGCAGCCCACCCCGGTGCGCTTTATCTGCTCCATGCGGTATCTCAGACAAATGCAAATATTTTATCCGATTTTATTGATGCTATGAAGCCTGAGTATTCATTCGAAGTTTTATAATACTATAAAAAACTGTCTCACCTTTTTGGGTGGGACAGTTTACAATTTTATTCACCTTTATATTTACGCCGAGTCGCCAATCCGCCGCGAATATGACGTTCTTGTTTATTTTTTTCTAATACGAGTTTTACCTGACGATAAAGTTGAGGATTATCCTTCATAAGTCGTTCGGTAACATCTTTATGTACGGTGGATTTGCTTACCTTAAACACCTTTGCGGCGGCTCGGACAGTAGCACCCGTTTCGATTATATATTCACCTAAAACGATGGCTCTGTCCTGAGTTATTTCCTTCATACAATCAACTCCTAAAAGGACTATTAAATTGTATGATAAAGAATTTATAATTATGTCAAAAAACGCCCTTTTTGAAAGGGCGTTTTTATTATATGATAATTTTCATTATAAATTCTTTGCCGGTATTTATACCTTTGTTTTATATAACTCCTCTGAAAAACAAGCCTCTTGTATATTTACAATCGGGCTCATATCCATTTTTATATGCAGTCATAACTTCGGTTACACGTTCTTTAGTTTCGTTTGTGAAATAAAGAATTTGAAAATCGAGTCCACGCATACCCGACTGCTTGTCAGCAAGCCAAACCGGAACCGAATTTAAAAGCTCGCTATAGCCCATACGGCACC
>JAGAZW010000093.1 GCA_017939855.1 Clostridia bacterium
CAGCTCTAAAACTGCTTAAATCTGGGAGGTATTCTGAGTGGCCAATGAAGCAAGATGGTATGTTGTCCATACCTATTCAGGCTATGAAAACAAGGTAGCACGTGACCTTGCAACAATGGTAGAAAGTCGTGGAATGCAGGATTTGATTCAGGATATCAAAATCCCTACCGAGACTGTTACCGAAATCAAGGACGATAAGAAAAAGGAAGTTGAAAGAAAAATCTTCCCCGGATACGTTCTTATAAAAATGATAGTTACCGATGATAGTTGGTATGTTGTCCGCAATATTCGTGGCTGTACAGGATTTGTAGGCCCCGCATCCAAGCCCGTACCTTTAACAGATGAAGAGGTAGCGGCACTCGGCGTTGAGAAGCACAGCGTTGAAGTAATGTATGCAGTAGGCGACAATGTTAAGATTATCAGCGGTCCGCTTGAGGGTTATAACGGCGTTGTTAAAACAATCGATACCGAAGCAAACAGTGTTTGCGTGACCCTTTCTATGTTTGGCAGAGAGACCCCTGTCGAGTTAGAGCTAGACCAGATTTCTCTCGCAGACTGATTTTGAATTGTTAATACGCAGTAATGCTTATTAACTCCGGCATATAGACGCCCAATGTTAACCGGCTTTGGGATGAGCAGTCTGTATGTCACGGTGGGAGGAGCGTGTATATGAGCGTTCCGCCAAGTGTTAAAAAACACGGTTACCACGAATAATGGAGGTGCTATTTATGGCTCAGAAAATTACAGGTTACATTAAATTGCAGATCCCCGCAGGTAAAGCTACTCCGGCTCCCCCGGTAGGTCCAGCTCTCGGTCAGCACGGTGTAAACATTATGGAGTTCACCAAGGCTTTCAACGAAAGAACAAAAAATGACGCAGGTCTTATAATCCCTGTTATTATTACTGTTTATGCAGATCGTTCTTTCAGCTTTGTTACCAAAACTCCACCTGCTGCAGTGCTTATTAAAAAAGCATGTGGCATCGAAACCGCTTCCGGCACACCTAACAAGAATAAGGTTGCCAAAATCACCAGCGAACAGATAAGAAAAATCGCTGAAACCAAAATGCCCGACCTTAACGCTGCAAGTATTGAAGCTGCTATGAGTATGATTGCAGGTACTGCTCGCAGTATGGGCGTAGAAGTAGTCGACTAATTCTCTCTCGTGGGAGGAAAAAATCCGATTTAACCACTTATTGGGAGGTAAACCATGAAACACGGAAAAAAATATAACGAAGGCGCAAAGCTTATTGAAACAGGTAAGCTTTACGAGGTTAATGAGGCAGTTGAGGTTGCTGTTAAGACCGGAACTGCAAAATTTGATGAAACAGTAGAGGTTCATATTCGCTTGGGCGTTGACTCCCGTCACGCAGATCAGCAGGTTAGAGGTGCTGTAGTTCTTCCTAACGGTACCGGTAAGACCGTAAGAACCCTCGTTATTGCAAAGGCTGACAAGGCAGACGCTGCAAAAGAAGCAGGTTCTGACTATGTTGGTGCAGAAGAAATGGTAGCTAAAATCCAGAACGAAAACTGGATGGACTTTGATGTTGTTATTGCAACACCCGATATGATGGGCGTTGTAGGTCGTCTTGGTAAGGTGTTAGGTCCTCGTGGTCTTATGCCTACCCCCAAGGCAGGTACTGTAACTCCTGATGTTGCAAAAGCAGTTCAGGAAGCTAAGGCAGGTAAGATTGAGTATCGTCTTGATAAGACCAATATCATTCACTGCCCTATCGGCAAGGTTTCTTTCGGTCCTGAAAAGCTACAGGAAAACTTCGATACCCTTATGGTCGCAGTTATTAAGGCAAAGCCCGCTGCAACAAAGGGTCAGTATGTTAAGTCCTGCACCATAGCTACAACTATGGGTCCCGGAATCAAGCTTAACGTAGCAAAATTCATCTGATAAAACAACAAAACCTCCCCGCAGGGAGGTTTTGTTTTATCTAACACTTACTATAAGCAAAAGCGGGAGTGATAATCCCGCTTTATTTATCTTCAAATGTAAATTTTTCCCAAGGAATATTAACCGATTTCTTATGTGTTAATATTTCATCGATGTGCATAAGCAACGGAAAATCTTCTTTATCTATAAGTCCTTTTTTTGCTTTTGTCTTTATGGCCTTTGCGACACGTTCGGTGACCACAAGAGATTCTAAGGTTATTCCTTGAAGCTCAGCCTTTGCTTCGTCGATAGTGAGTCCTCGACCGAGCAGAATACCAACGAGTCTTGTTCTGCCGCCGTATACTGTGACATATAGGTCGC
>JAGAZW010000094.1 GCA_017939855.1 Clostridia bacterium
ACCATACTAATTCCCTTAACGCAACTCTCTTTATGGACAAGGAAAAGATGGGGGATATAGCACCCCTTAAAAACGGTGCATTCATACTTGTTAACGGTACATACGAGTTTGACGACTTTAAAAAGGAGTTCATAGTAAAACCAAAAGCTATAGCGCTGTTACAAAAATATACACAAACCGATGATTATGACGGCGAGAAAAGAGTGGAGCTGCATTGTCATACAAATATGTCGGCGAAGGATGCGGTATCTTCTGCGGGAGATATTATAAAACAGGCGTATTCTTTTGGGCATAAAGCGGTTGCCATCACCGATCATGGTGTCGTACAAGCATACCCTGCAGCCGCTGCCGCAGTTAAAGGAATCCGTAAATCAGGCGGAGACTTTAAGGTTATATACGGAGTAGAAGCGTATTTTGTAGATGACATAAAGTATGACGTTACAAAAATGAACGCAAAAGAGCTCTCAAAAATACGTCACCACCAGATTATACTTGTTAAAGACTTTACGGGTCTTAAAAATTTGTATAAACTGGTTTCTAAAGCACACATTAAAGATTTTCACGGCAGACCCATTACATTCAGAAGCAACCTGGATAAACACAGAGAGGGTCTTATAATCGGTTCCGCTTGTGAGCAGGGAGAACTCTATTCGGCAATTATTGACGGTAAAACCGATGATGAACTAAGAGAAATTGCTAAATACTATGACTATCTTGAAATTCAACCTCTCGGCAATAATGAATTTATGGTCAGAGCATCTACATACCCCGATAAAACTGATAAGAAAACGGGTCAGATAATAGAAAACCGTTTTAAAAATGTAACAAGTCTTGAGGTTATAAAGGACTTTAACCGCAAGGTAGTTGAACTAGGTGACGAACTAGGAATACCTGTCGTTGCGACAGGCGACGTGCATTTTCTAAAAAAGAGTGATGGTATTATACGTCAGATAGTTATGGCAGGACAAGGCTATGACGATATTGAAAATCAGGCTCCTCTTTATTTGAAAACTACTGCTGAAATGCTCTCTGAATTTGAGTATTTCGGGGATAGGGCAAAGGAATTTGTTATTGATAATCCCAATAAAATTGCCGATATGGTATCGGGTGATGTTATACCTGTACCTGACGGTAACTTCCCACCTGTTATTGAAGGATCGGATGATCTGCTTCGTGAAATTTGTTGGAATAATGCCCATAAAATTTACGGCGAAAATTTACCCGAGCTTGTAGAAAAAAGACTTAATAAAGAGCTTAATTCGATTATAAATAACGGCTTTTCGATAATGTATATCTCGGCTCAGAAATTGGTTGCATACAGTGAGGAAAAGGGATACTTAGTAGGCTCTCGAGGCTCGGTAGGCTCCTCTTTTGTTGCTACGATGGCGGGTATTTCAGAGGTAAACCCTCTGCCGCCGCATTATGTCTGCCCAAAATGCCAATACAGCGAATTTTTTACCGACGGTTCTGTCGGTTCGGGTTTTGACCTTCCGCAAAAGAATTGTCCCGAATGCACAACGGAGCTTAATCGTAACGGTCATGACATTCCTTTTGAAACCTTCTTAGGTTTCAAGGGCGATAAGGTGCCCGATATCGACCTTAACTTCTCGGATGAAGTGCAAAACGAGGTTCAGGAATATACAAAAACCCTTTTTGGCTCAGAAAACGTTTTTAAAGCGGGCACCATTTCTACTATTGCCGAAAAAACTGCCTTTGGTTTCTCTAAAGCCTATGCCGAAAAAATGGGCATTACTCTGAGCACAGCCGAGCTTAATCGCCTTGCTTCATTGGTAGAAAAATCAAAGGTTAAGCAGACTACAGGTCAGCATCCTGCGGGAATGATTGTAGTCCCCAGGGATAAAACGATTTATGATTTCTGTCCTGTTCAGCATCCGGCAGACGATGTTAATACAGATATAATAACTACTCATTTTGACTTTCATTCAATTCATGATACCATTCTCAAACTAGACGAATTGGGTCACGTTGTTCCGACTACATATAAGTATCTTGAGGAATATAGTGGAATAAACGTGAACGATGTTTCTATGAGCGACCCTAAAGTTTACAGTCTTTTTACTTCTCCTAAAGAACTGGGAGTAGAAGCTGAGGATATTGAATCGAAAACGGGTACTTTTTGTCTTCCCGAATTTGGCACAAACTTTGTTCGTGAAATGCTAGTAGACTGTAAACCTAAAAACTTTTCAGACCTTTTGCAGATTTCGGGTCTGTCACACGGTACCGATGTTTATTTAGGTAATGCCAAAGACCTTATTGATAACGGAACCTGTACCATTTCGGAAGTTATAGGTACTCGTGATAATATAATGGTTTATCTTATCCATCAGGGGATGGATGAGAGCAGAGCGTTCAAGATCACAGAGACCGTTAGAAAAGGTATGGTTGCAAGTGGCAAGGTGTCAAAGGAAGATTGGGCATCTATGGAAGATGATATGCGCAAGGTAAATGTGCCTGAATGGTATATATCGTCTTGCGGAAAGATAAAGTATATGTTCCCGAAAGCCCACGCCGCAGCCTATGTTATTTCAGCAATAAAATTGGGTTGGTATAAGGTTTATAAGCCGCTTGAATTTTATTGTGCATATTTTACTGCCCGTCCCGAAGACGTCGATGTTCCTACCGTTATCCAAGGCAGAGATGCGATTCGCCGTCAGATGTCGGTTATTAAGTCTAAAGGCAGGGAAGCTACCAAAAAAGAAATGGACACCTACGATACTCTGCTTATATTTAACGAAATGATGGCACGTGGAATTGAGATACTTCCTATTGATATAAATCATTCTCATGCTATGAAGTATCTTCCCGAGAACGGAAAAATGCGTCTGCCCTTTGGAGCACTTTCAGGTGTCGGCGAAAAGGCGGCATATTCTATATATGAAGCTGCGACTAAAGGCAACTTTGTGTCGAGAGAGGATTTCGCTATAGAGGCGGGCGTTTCTAAAACAATAATTCAGAATCTTGCCGATTTAGGCGCCATGAAGGACCTGCCGGATACTAACCAAATTTCAATGTTTTAGCAATTTCACCTTAAATTAATAAAAAAGTTTCATTTTGTAACTTTTGCCCTAAGCCACTGTTTATGCGGGTTTAGGGCTTTTTGTTTATAAAAATTACTGTTAAATTTTCAAAAAATCTCAAAAAAAGGTTGCAATTTTGTAACTTTTAGGTATAATAATATTGTTATTTAGTTACAAATTGTAACTTTTGAAAGGAGTAATTCTTATTTTTAAGAATTTAGCTGAGATGTCACAGCCTTTAATAAAAAAGGTCGAAGGTGTATATAAAAAGCTGTATAATTATAAAAGAAAAATTAGAATAGGTATTTTTGCTGTACTTTCTATATTTTCAATATTCTTTAGTTTTGCTGCAACCGATGTATGCTTAGCCTATAATGTAGACATGGGCGGTCAGATCATAGCAACCGTTAAAGATAAAGCACAGTTTGAAAATGCGGTTTGTATGGTTGAAAAAAAGACAGCAGTAAGCCTTGAGAAAAGTGTAGACGACGTAAAGTATGTGGCAACTATCGTAAGATATGACGTTATAGATAATGATGCTGCTGTAGCTGATGCCATTATTAATAGTACCGAAGATATAGTAAAGGCACAGTCTTTGTATATTGATGGTATGGAGTATACAAGAGTCAGTGACCTTGATGTAGAAAAGTATCTGGAAGAGTATAAAAAAGGTTTTCTTTTAGAAGGCATTGAAAACAATGTATATTATAGCGAACAAATATCTGTAAAAGAGGACTATTTTGCAGCAGATTCTGTTGATGATAAGGCTCTTTTCGAGCAAATAGTTAAGGACAATCTTCATGTTGTAAATGTCTGCTGTGTCAGTGAAAACTATACTATTCCTTTTAATACTGTCACAAACAAGACTTCAAAACAGCTTGTAGGCTACAGTAAGGTAGAAACTGCGGGCGTGGCCGGAGCAGGAGTAAAGAAAATCAGCAATACTTATATAAACGGTGGGCTGGTTTCCAGTGAAATAATTGAAGACACGGTTGTAACAGCGCCTGTAAATAAAGTGGTAACTGTAGGTACAGGTCGAAGAACAGCTAGTGCGGCAGAAAAAAGCTATGCTCAAAGCTCAGGGTTTATTTTCCCGCTTCCGAACGGCAGTTGGAAAGTATCTGCCTATTGGGGCGACGGCAGAGGTCATAAGGGCCTCGATCTTGCCGCAAATTACGGTGTCTCGATTTTCGCAGTAAAGGGCGGTACAGTAACCTATTCAGGCTGGAAAAACGGCTACGGCTATTTTGTAGAAATTGATCACGGCGACGGTCTTAAAACGAGATACGGTCATGCGAGTAAGCTTTGTGTATCAGCGGGCGAGACTGTATCACAAGGTAGCGTTATTGCCTTGGTAGGCTCTACCGGTAACTCTACCGGAAATCACCTGCATTTTGAGGTGGTTAAAAACGGAGCAAATTATAACCCCGGACCCTATGTAGGTCTTTCATAATCAAAATATAAAACCGTTTCTCAAAATGTTTGAGAAACGGTTTTTCTTCTTTACATTTCGAAATGTGTGTGGTAAAATAAGGGTGCAACGCTAACTGAATAACTGTTATCTAGTATGGGAAAATACCTTGGTAAAAGGTGTTTGCCTCTTATCCCATACTGGAGAAATGGTTAGCGTTGCAACTAAACCTGAGGACAAACACTTTTTCGGCACATCCTTTAGGATGTGCTTTTTTTATTGAGGTAAAGATTTTATTATAGGCGACAGAATATATGCTGTCGCCTATATTTTTGTGTTTTGGCAATACTTGGTGTAAAAATTGAGATTATACTTGACGAAACCGCTATATGAAGTATATAATATATTCTGTATAATAATGTGTGAAATGGGTGTGCCAAGTGGCTAAAAAAACGGCTGAATACACAAACGAAAGCATTAAAAAATTAGAAGGTCCCGATAAGGTAAGACTGCGTCCGGGAGTTATCTTCGGTTCGGATGGACTTGAAGGTTGCGAGCATTCTGTATTTGAGATAATTTCCAATTCTATAGACGAGGCAAGAGAGGGACACGGTAAAAAAATCGTGGTAACTCTTTATTCTGATAATTCGGTTGAGGTGCAGGACTTCGGCAGAGGCGCACCAGTAGACTATAACAATAACGAAAAGTGTTATAACTGGGAACTTCTTTTTTGTGAACTATATGCAGGAGGCAAACATAATACAAACGACGGGGATAACTATGAATATTCGGTAGGACTTAACGGCTTGGGTCTTTGCGCTACTCAGTTTTCCAGTGAATATATGGATGCCGAAATCAAGCGTGACGGTTTTAAATATAATCTTCGATTTGAAAAGGGTTATAATGTAGGTGGTCTTCAAAGAGAAGAATATTCCGGCAGAGATACAGGAACAAGAATAAAATGGAAACCCGATATTGATGTTTTTACTGATATTAAGATTCCTGCTGAATACTTTCTTGATACTTTAAAGCGTCAGGCAATAGTAAACGACGGCCTTCTTTTTGTGTTCCGTGAACAGCAGGGTTCACGATTTGTTCAAACAGAAATAGTCTACAATAACGGTATAAGCGACTATATAAATGAGCATACAGGCGAAGAAAAGCTCACCGGTGTTCAGCTTTGGCATACAGAGCGAAAAGGGCGTGACCGTGAGGACAAGCCTGAGTACAAGGTAAAGATAAATGCCGCTTTATGTTTTTCTAATACAAAGCCCCTCAAAGAGTACTACCATAATTCCAGCTGGTTAGAGCATGGCGGTGCGCCCGAAAAGGCGGTAAGAAACGCATTTGTTTATCAGATAGACAACTATATTAAGCAGACAAATAAGTATAAGTCAAACGAATCGAAGATTACATTTGCCGATGTCGAGGAATGTTTAACTTTAGTTATTTCATCCTTTTCAACCGTAACTTCCTATGAAAATCAGACCAAAAAGGCAATTACAAATAAGTTTATAGGCGATGCGATGACAGACTTTTTGCGTCATCAATTAGAGGTTTATTTTATTGAAAACAAATCCGAAGCAGATAAAATTGCCGACCAGGTGCTTATAAACAAACGCAGTCGTGAAAAGAGTGAAAAGGAAAGAATCAACATAAAAAAGGCCCTTTCTACCGGCAATACAATGGCGGACAGAGTACAGAAATTTGTTGATTGCAGGAGCCGAGATGTAAATGAGAGAGAGCTCTATATAGTTGAGGGTGATTCCGCATTAGGCTCTTGTAAACTCGCACGTGACGCTGCCTTTCAAGCAATAATGCCTGTTCGCGGTAAAATTTTGAACTGCTTGAAAGCGGAATACGATAAAATCTTCAAAAGTGATATTATAACCGATTTACTTAAGGTTTTAGGCTGCGGTGTAGAGGTTAAGTCAAAAGCAAATAAGTCTCTTTCGAATTTTGATATAAATAATCTTAGGTGGAATAAGGTTGTAATATGTACCGATGCCGATGTGGACGGTTTTCATATCAGAACCTTAATTCTAACCATGATATACCGTCTTATGCCGACCCTTATAAATGAGGGCAAGGTGTTTATAGCTGAGACGCCGCTTTATGAAATAAATACCAAGAGTATGACATATTTTGCCTACGACGAAACCGAGAAAAAGGAAATTCTCGATAAAATAGGTAACGAAAAATATGACTTGCAGCGTTCGAAGGGACTTGGCGAAAACCAGCCTGATATGATGAATCTGACAACTATGAATCCTGCTACCCGGCGCCTTATAAAAATACTGCCTGAGGATGCTGCGCTTACAGCTGAGATGTTTGATTTGCTACTAGGCGACAATCTTGCCGGACGAAAGGATTATATTTCCGAAAACGGTTATCTTTATATGGACGAAACCGACATCAGCTAATAAAAATTAAGGAGAAAAATGATGGCTCCAAGAAAGAACAAGCAAGAGCCAAAGGCTCAAAAAAAGAATAGTGCAAGTGCGTATATAGCAGGTGCAGGTACTGTAATGGATAGTCCTGTCACCGAGACATTAAAAACCAACTTTATGCCATATGCTATGAGCATTATTATATCACGTGCTATTCCCGAAATTGATGGGTTCAAACCGTCTCATAGAAAGCTTTTGTATACTATGTATAATATGGGACTGTTGAATGGCAAGACGATTAAATCGGCAAATATTGTGGGTAGAACGATGCAGCTTAACCCGCATGGCGATGCAGCCATTTATGATACTATGGTTCGTCTTTCAGAGGGAAATGAGGCGCTTCTGCATCCGTTTGTAGCATCAAAAGGTTCTTTTGGTAAGGCTTATTCGAGGGATATGCAGTGTGCTGCCGCAAGGTATACTGAGGCGAAGCTCTCTGCCATATCAGCAGAGCTTTTTGCAGATATAGATAAAGATACGGTAGACTTTGTCGACAACTATGACGCTACAATGAAAGAACCGACACTTTTCCCTGTAACCTTCCCGACAATTCTTGTGAATTCAAATATGGGTATTGCGGCGGGTATGGCAAGTTCTATTTGTCCCTTCAATCTAAAGGAAGTATGCGAGACTACAATAGCTTTTATTAAGGATGAGGATATAAATATAGCTGATACTCTTTTAGCTCCCGATTTCCCAATAGGCGGTGAGTTGCTTTACAATCGTGAAGAAACCGAAAAGATTTATGAAACGGGTAGAGGCGGCTTTAAAATCAGGGGTGTTTATACCTATGATAAAAGTCAGAACTGTATCGATATTACAGAAATTCCCCCCACTACCACTAGTGAGCAGATAATCGAAAAGGTAATTGACCTTGCAAAAGCAAAGAAGCTTACCGAAATAAATGATATTCGTGACGAAACCGATCTTGACGGTCTTAAAATTACAATTGATTTAAAGCGTGGTACAGACCCCGATAAATTGATGAAAAAACTCTTTAAACTTACACCACTGCAAGATACATTTTCCTGCAACTTCAATATTCTTATAGCAAGTTCTCCTAAAGTTATGGGTGTCAAAGAAATATTGGGCGAATGGGTGGCATTCAGGGAAGAATGTATCCGTAGGCGAGTATATTTTAAGTTGAGTAAGGCTAAGGATAAACTTCATCTTTTAAGAGGTATGGAAAAAATTCTTGTCGACATTGATAAGGCGATAAAAATAGTCCGTGAAACCGAAGAAGAAAAAGAGGTTATTCCAAACCTTATGATAGGATTCGGTATCGACGAGAATCAGGCTGAGTATGTTGCCGAAATTAAATTGCGACACTTGAATCGTGAGTATATTCTCAAAAGATTAGAGGATATTTCAAATCTTGTGAGCGAAATAGAAGAAATGGAAGGTATACTCGCTTCGAGAAGCAAGATAAAGAGAATAATTATTAAAGAGCTTGAAGAGGTAATAAAAAAATACGGCAAAGACCGAAAAACCAAGATTATTTCCTCTGCCGATATACAGGAAGAGGAAATGAACGAGAGCCTTGAGCTTGACGAATCTGCTGTAACGCTTTTCTTTACTAAGGACGGTTATTTTAAAAAGATTACTCCTCAGTCATTGAGAATGAGTGGAGAGCAGAAGCTTAAAGAGGGCGACGAAATAACCCAGATTGTTGAAGCGGACAATGCGCACGAATTGCTGTTTTTTACCAATAAGGCTCAGGTATATAAATCTAAAACGAGCGACTTTTCAGACGCAAAGGCGAGTGTCTTGGGCGATTTCGTAGGTTCTAAATTAGGCTTTGACGAGGCAGAAAATTCGGTTTATATGTTAGCGACTCGCAATTATTCGGGCTTTGTTATATTTGTTTTTGATAACGGAAGGATTTCTAAAGTTCCGCTTTCTTCATATGTGACCAAAACTAATCGTAAAAAGCTGATAGCGGCGTATTGTGCGAAATTCCCGTTAAATACGGTTATGTATTTTGAAAAAGACTGTGATATACTTCTTAAGTCGACAAACGGCAGAATGTTGCTGTTGAATACTGCGTCGATTCCCCTTAAAACCACAAGGGATAACACAGGTATTGCTGTTATGACACAGAAAAAAGGTCAGCGAATATTTAGTGTCGAGGAATACAAAGAGGGAATGCTTGAAAACGATCATCGTTATCGCACCAGAAATCTTCCCGCTGCCGGAAGTCTTAAAGCTGGGGAAACTGCTAAACAGGCAAAGCTTGATATATAAAAAACCGTCCGAAGCGCTTAAAAGCAATCCGGGCGGCTGTCCGCCCGAAATGCAAACGCTTTTATTCGTGCCGACAGTATAAAGTATTTCTATATTTTTTAAAAATATTCTTGTAATAAATTCCATTCGGAGGGATTTCAAAAAATGAACAGAGAATTAGCAAAACAATACGACCCTAAGGAAGTAGAAGATCGCATATATAAAATGTGGCTTGATGGTAAATATTTTCACGCAAAACGTGAGATGGATAAGGATACCTATACAATAGTTATTCCGCCTCCCAATATTACCGGTCAGCTTCATATGGGCCATGCTCTTGATAATACACTTCAGGACATTCTTATCCGCTTTAAGCGTATGCAGGGTTTTGATACCTTGTGGCTTCCCGGTACCGACCACGCATCTATTGCAACCGAAGCAAAAATTGTTGAGGCAATGCGTAAAGAGGGAATTACAAAGGAAGATATCGGCAGAGAAGGATTCTTAGAGCGTGCTTGGGATTGGAAAAAGCAGTACGGCGGAAGAATTATTGAGCAGCTTAAAAAGATGGGTTCTTCTTGTGACTGGGACAGAGAACGCTTCACTCTTGACGAGGGATGCAATAAGGCAGTAAACGAGGTTTTTGTAAATCTTTATGAAAAAGGTCTTATATATAGGGGCGAAAGAATAATTAACTGGTGTCCTCATTGTCTGACATCCATTTCAGATGCCGAGGTTGAGTATGAGGAACAAGCAGGTCATTTTTGGCATCTTCGTTATCCCTTCTCGGATGGTAGCGGCTATTTAGAACTTGCTACAACACGTCCTGAAACACTGTTAGGCGATACCGCAGTTGCAGTAAACCCCAACGATGAACGATATAAGGATGTAATAGGCAAGAAGGTAGTGCTTCCTATCGTTCATAGAGAAATTCCGATTGTTGCTGACGACTATGTTGAAATTGAGTTTGGAACAGGTGTTGTTAAAATTACTCCTGCTCACGACCCCAACGACTTTGAAGTGGGTCTTCGTCACAATTTACCCGTTATAAATGTGATGACCGACGATGCAAAAATTACAGACGAATATCCGAAATATGCGGGTATGGACCGCTATGAAGCAAGAAAGGCTATTGTTTCAGACCTAGAAGCCGAGGG
>JAGAZW010000095.1 GCA_017939855.1 Clostridia bacterium
ACAAACGCCCACAGGATAGTAAACGGCGATTATCCCGACGTTAGCAAAATTAAGGATGACTGCATCATATTTGCCGCTTCTGATTTTCTGACAAACCTCATCGCAAACAGGGTATGCACTCATTTCAGGTTGCAAATCGAAGGTGGGAACATCAGGGGATTTAATAAGAATTCTGTCTTCACCCTCGAATGTCTTTTCTTCACCACCGTTAAAAAAGAATGTTACATGGGCATACTTTTGTGTTTCCGCAATACGAAGCTGAGTCATATTTTTATAAGCAAGATATTCACCCAATGTCATTTTCAGTTCTTCCGGAGGGAAGGCAACAGAAACATTCGGCATAGTTTCATCGTATTGTGTCATACACACATAATTAAGGGGGAAGAAGCCATTTCTGCGCTCAAAACCGTTAAAGTCCTTGTCTACAAATGTACGGGTAATTTGTCTAGCACGGTCAGGACGGAAGTTAAAAGAAATGACGCTGTCGTTTTCCTTAATGGTACCGTTTTTATCTACAACTGTAGGAACTATAAACTCATCAGTAACACCTGCGGCATAGGATTCTTCCATAGCTTTTACTGCATCGGGATTTTGTATTCCTTCGCCGTAAACAAATGCAGAATAAGCCTTTTCCACTCTGTCCCAAGCAAAATCACGGTCCATAGCATAGTATCTACCGGCAATGGTTGCAATTTTGCCGACGCCCAGATCTAACATATTTTTTTGGAGTTCTTTTATAAAGCCGATACCCGATGTTGTAGAAACATCACGACCGTCCATAAGGCAGTGAACATAAACCTTTTTAAGACCATTCTTCTGAGCAAGTGCTAAAAGACCGTTGAGATGTTCAATGTGACTGTGAACACCGCCATCAGAAAGAAGACCAATAAGGTGTAAAGCCGAGTCGTGTTTCTTGCAGTTTTCGACTGCATTTTTTAGGGCTTCTATTTCAAAAAAGTCACCGTCAACTATTGATTTTGAAATTTTTACAAGCATTTGATAGACAACTCTACCTGCACCTATGTTGGTGTGACCAACTTCACTGTTACCCATTTGTCCGTCTGGAAGACCCACATCAAGTCCGGAAGCGCCGATAGTGGTGAAGGGGTTTTCAGAAAAATATTTTGAAAGATTTGGAGTGGCGGCAAATTTAATAGCATTGCCTTCATCGATATTGCGAATACCGAATCCATCCATAATACATAAAACAACAGTTTTTTTCATTATATTCACCTAAATTATTTACTTGCCGCTTTAACAATAACGGAAAAATCATCAGCTTTAAGGGAAGCACCGCCGATCAAACCGCCGTCAACGTTAATTTTTGCGAGAAGTTCATCAGCATTTTTGGCATTCATAGAACCACCATACTGTATTGTAACGGTATCGGCAGTCTCTTTACCGTAAACTTCTGCTATTGCTGCACGAACATAACCGTTTCCTTCGTCGGCCTGCTCAGCAGTAGCGGTAACGCCTGTGCCAATAGCCCAAACGGGTTCATAGGCAATAATAACGTTTTTGAGCTGGTCGGCCGTTACGTTAGTAAGTGCCATCTTTGTTTGATATTTAAGCAAAGTCTCGGTATAACCGAGTTCTCTTTGTTCAAGTGTTTCACCAACACAAACTATTGCTTTAAGGCCTGAGTTTAAAGCAGCAAGTGTGCGTAAGTTTACTGTCTGATCGGTCTCACCAAAGTACTGGCGTCTTTCACTATGACCAATAACAACGTATTTAACACCCGATTCAACAAGCATTTGAGCAGAAATCTCGCCCGTATATGCACCGGAAGCCTCAAAATGAACATTTTCTGCACCAATTTCAATATTTGAACCTTCAGCTGCTGCTACTGCAGCAGGAATATCAATAAAAGGAACACAAAGAACAACTTCGCAATTTGAGTCTTTTACTAATGGTTTCATTTCGTTAATAAGTGCAGCAGCTTCATTGGGAGTTTTGTTCATTTTCCAGTTACCTGCAATAATTGCTTTTCTTTTTGATTTATCCATTTTTATTCTCCTTATCACAAAATTGTAGGGGCGATGAATAGACACCGACCCTACAAAAATAATTATTATTTATCGTTAAGTGCTGCAATACCAGGAAGTTCTTTACCTTCCAGGAATTCAAGTGAAGCACCGCCGCCTGTAGAAATGTGAGTCATCTTATCTCCGAATCCCATAATATTAACTGCTGCCGCAGAGTCGCCGCCGCCGATAACGGTAACAGCATCTGTATCGGCAAGTGCTTTAGCAACTGCCATAGTACCTTTTGCAAAGGTGGGATTTTCAAATACTCCCATAGGTCCGTTCCAAACAACAGTTTTTGCGTTCTTAACCTCATAGGCATAAAGCTGAGCAGTTTTGGTACCGATATCAAGACTCATCATATCATCGGGGATTTTATCTGCATCAACATTTGCAGATTCGACCTCTGCATCGATGGGATCAGGGAATGATTTTGCAATAGTGCAGTCGATGGGGAGAAGGATTTTAACACCCTTTTCTTCTGCCTTTGCCATCATATCACGGCAGTAGTCGATTTTTCTTTCGTCAATAAGAGAAGTGCCCACGCCGTAACCCTTAGCAGCTAAGAAGGTATAA
>JAGAZW010000096.1 GCA_017939855.1 Clostridia bacterium
AAGGTTTGCAACGTGGATACGTGCAAAGCTCTTTGTGATAACCGCACGAACACCTAAGTACATAGGAACAAGTGCCGCATGCTCACGGGAAGACCCCTGGCCGTAGTTACTACCACCTACAATAATACTCTTTCCCTTCTCCAAAGCACGTTCGGGGAATGTTTTATCACATACACCGAAGCAGAATTGAGAAAGATGCGGAATATTAGAGCGATATGGAAGAATTTTAGCACCTGCAGGCATAATATGGTCGGTGGTTATATTGTCACCAACTTTAAGCACTAATTCTGCCTTTAAGGTATCCTCTTGAGGAACGGATTTTGGGAAAGGCTTAATGTTAGGACCTCTCAGCACCTCTACATCCCCTGCCTTTTCGCTTTCTGCCGGAGAAAGAACTGCAGTATCGTTAATCTTAAAGCTTTCAGGCATCTTAACCTCAAGTTTTTCACCTAAAGTTCTCGGGTCGGTTATAACTCCCGTTAGTGCTGCAGCAACGGCAGTTTCCGGAGATACAAGATATACACCCGCATCAGCAGTACCACTTCTGCCCTCGAAATTGCGGTTAAAGGTTCTCAGTGATACACCGGCAGAGTTTGGAGAGAATCCCATTCCTATGCAGGGTCCACAAGCGCACTCTAAAAGTCTTGCGCCCGATGCTAAAATATCGCTTAATGCACCACAATCCGCAAGCATTGTGAGAACCTGCTTGGAACCGGGAGAAATCGAAAGGCTTACAGACGGGGCTATTGTTTTGCCCTTTAAAATAGCTGCAACCTTTAACATATCAAGCAGTGACGAGTTAGTGCAGGAACCGATACATACCTGGTCAACCTTAGTGCCGCTTATAGATTCAACCGTTACAACGTTATCGGGACTGTGAGGACAAGCAATAAGCGGTACTAATTCATCAAGATTAATATCTATAATTTTGTCATAAACTGCATCCTCATCACTTGAGAGAGGCACATAATCTTCCTCTCTTCCCTCTGCTTTTAAGAAGTCTCTTGTTACTTCGTCAGACGGGAAAATAGATGTGGTAGCGCCAAGCTCTGTACCCATATTAGTAATGGTAGCACGTTCCGGAACAGAAAGATTTTTGATACCCTCTCCGCCCCATTCGATTATGGCACCAACACCGCCTTTGACAGATAGGATTCTAAGAATTTCAAGACTTATATCCTTCGCACTGACAAAGGGCTTTAATTTACCTGTAAGGTTTACCTTATACATTTTAGGCATTGTTATGTAGTATGCACCACCGCCCATCGCAACCGCAACATCAAGACCTCCGGCACCCATCGCTAACATACCAATACCGCCACCTGTGGGGGTATGGCTATCGGAGCCTATGAGGGTTTTGCCCGGAATACCAAAGCGCTCTAAATGTACCTGATGACAAATACCGTTACCGGGACGGGAAAAATATATACCGTGTTTCTCGGTGACAGACTGGATATAACGATGGTCATCGGCGTTTTCAAAACCTGATTGCAGGGTGTTATGATCGATATAAGCTACGCTTTTTTCGGTTTTAACCCTGTCAAGACCCATTGTTTCAAACTCAAGGTATGCCATAGTTCCTGTAGCATCCTGAGTTAATGTCTGGTCAATTTTCAAAGCTACCTCACTACCAACAGTCATATCGCCGCTGATAAGGTGCGATTTAATGATTTTTTGTGCTATTGTGTAACCCATTTTAATTTTCCTTTCCGATAATATGCATATATGCGTTATGAATATGGAGTCCAACCATTTCAGCAGCTCTCTCTCCGTTTGATGAGGCTATAGCCTCATATATATCACGAT
>JAGAZW010000097.1 GCA_017939855.1 Clostridia bacterium
AGACGTAAGCGGTGCGGACATTTTAGCCTCTAATGATAACGGAGGACGCCTCAAATAACGCGATATAAAGCTTGCAAGCGTTGCGGCAAACTTTTTAGGAAAACAAATGGAGCAGTAAACGAAAACGGATGAATTTCTCATCCGTTTTTTTAATGCGGTATTGTATTTTGGGCAATTTTCATATAAAATAAAAGCATAATCTCTAAGGAGGAAAATATGGCTGACACTAAAAAAGAATTTATAAGAACGCTGAAATTTGTGTTCTTTTCTATCAGCGCAGGAATTATACAGGTTGTAAGCTTTACTGTATTTGAAGAGCTTTTGCACCTTACACACTGGATATCCTATCTTATATCGCTGATACTTTCCGTTCTGTGGAATTTTACATTGAACCGCAAATTTACCTTTTATTCTGCCAACAATATTCCCATCGCAATGCTTAAGGTTACTTGCTTTTACATAGTATTCACTCCTCTTTCCACCTGGTGGACCGCCGTTCTCACTGGAGCAGGGTTTTTATGGAACGAATATCTTGTACTTATACTCACCATGCTCATAAATTTTGTTACAGAATATCTTTACGATAGATTTATCGTTTTCGGCAAAACTATTGATACTGCTAAAAAGACTCAGGAGGAAATCAAATGAAATACATAAAGCATTTTGACGAAAATACCCCCGTATCCCAGGTAGCCCTCGGATGTATGCGCATTGGCGGTATGACCGACAGCGAAGCTGACCGTTACCTCTCGGAAGCCATCGAAAACGGCTACAACTATTTTGACCACGCCGATATTTACGGCGGCGGAAAATGCGAAGAGGTTTTCGGTGCCGCCCTTAAGCGCAACAGTACTCTTAAAGACAAGGTTATTATTCAGACCAAATGCGGTATTCGCAAGGGTATGTTCGATTTTTCAAAGGAGCACATCCTTTCTTCGGTTGATGGCTCACTTAAGCGTTTGGGCGTTGAGAGTATAGACGTTCTTCTCCTCCACCGTCCCGACCTTCTTATGGACCCCGAGGAGGTTGCCGCCGCATTTGATATCCTTGAGCAAAGCGGCAAGGTAAAGGCATTTGGTGTTTCTAACCAGAGCCCTGCTCAAATCGAGCTTTTACAAAAATACGTTAACCAAAAACTTATTATTAACCAAATGCAACTAAGCATTACAAACGCCTATATGGTAAGCAGCGGCGCAAATGTTAATATGTGCAACGAGGAAGGAATCAACCGTGACGGCTATCTTCGTGACTACTGCAGACTAAAGGGTATAACCGTTCAGCCCTGGTCTCCTCTGCAGCACGGATTTATTTCGGGCAGCTTCCTCGGCAACGATGATTTTGCTCATTTAAATAATGTTCTTAAAGAAATTGCTGACAAATATAATATTACCGATACCGGTCTTGCCATTGCCTGGCTTTTGCGTTTGCCCGAAAAAATGCAACCCATTGTTGGAAGCACAAATCTTCAGCGATTAAAGGAAATCGCCCTCGCCTCGGATATAACCATCTCGGCTGAGGATTGGTATAAAATTTACCTCGCCGCAGGCTATACATTACCATAAAATTTAAGCCCTGTGATTTCACAGGGCTGTTTTTTTACCACCGCATATAAAACAATAATGGTTATAGTAAGTCGAAATAGCATGAATTCATGCTATTTCGACACAATATCTTTGATATTGTGCCAAATTTTTCATAAAAATTTGGACTAACCCATTACAATGAATGTAGAGCATAATTAAATTTTTTAAATTTTAATTAGGCGAAAGCCGATAAAATCGGCTCGGCGACACGGAAAAGCGTCGTTTCGACATTCTATAATCATTATAAAGCACCCCATCCTATTGGATGAGATGCTTTATTCTTGGTGGAGATGGTGGGGATCGTCGTCTGTCAAGGCTTTGCCTTGCATACTTATGGCTCGACGACCGTTGCTACGCAACAGTACCCGTCTCACCGCTTTCGGCTAAAAACGTGCCACCGGCACCTTTTATTAACGCCGAAACCCTCTCGGGTTCGATCCCTTTCTACATAAAAAATAATAGCACCGAACTGAAGTCCGGTGCTATTATTCTTGGTGGAGATGGTGGGGATTTGTCTCGGTGCTGCCCGCACCTATCGCCTCGCTTCGCTCGTTGCCCCGGCTAAAAAACAGTCCACCGGACTGTTTTTTTACGCCTTGTTCGATCCCCACCACATATAAAACAATAAAGCACCCCATCCTTTTGGATGAGATGCTTTATTCTTGGTGGAGATGGTGGGGATCGAACCCATGACCTCTTGAATGCCATTCAAGCGCTCTCCCAGCTGAGCTACACCCCCATAGCGAGTATCATCATATCATATTTCCTATTGAAATTCAAGATTTATTTAAACAAAATGTAAAAATTAGGGTGTCTTTACCCCTTATTATGCATAATTTTCTTGAAAATTGCCGTCATATGTATTATATTATATAAGATTAGTGCATTAGGAGGCACCGTTATGTCAGTTTATTCTAAAATGAATATTGAAGAACTAGGGAGAGAGTTTGCTTTGGTGAAAAGTGAGTATGAGCATCTTCGCTCTCTCCATCTTTCTCTGGATAT
>JAGAZW010000098.1 GCA_017939855.1 Clostridia bacterium
CATCGAGAGGCTCTTCACTGGGCAGTAACGGTGAAGAAATTGACTGTTACTCGATAGACGGTTTGTTGAACGGCAACGAGGCTACATTGATTAAGATGGATATTGAGGGCGAAGAATTGTCCGCAATAAAGGGTGCTGAAAAAACCATATTAAATCAAAAGCCCAGAATGCAGATTTCGTGTTACCATAGAAGCGAGGATTTAACAGCGTTACCGAAAGCGGTTATGAAAATAAGAGACGACTATAAAATCTATATGCGCCACACTCCCTCCCTTCCGGCCTGGGACACTTATTATTATTTTGTGTGAATTGAAAAGTTACGTTTTTGGCAGATTGAAACGACCATAGAAAAATGTTGCAATAGTTTATTTAGCGTGATATAATGTTGTAAATATAAACAAAAAATTCAAAAGATAAAAGGAGAGATAAATAGAATGGAATTGTTGGCGTTTGTAATTTACTTCGCCTTTATGCTTGGAATCGGATTGTTTTTCTTTTTTCGTTCCAAAGACATAGGCGAAAAAGAATACTTTTTAGGCGGACGTTCAATGGGCCCTTGGGTAACCGCTATGAGTGCCCAGGCTTCTGACATGTCGGGCTGGTTGCTGATGGGCTTCCCCGGTAGCATATTAGCATTTGGTATGGGTAAGGTTTGGATTGGTATCGGACTTTCACTCGGTACTGCTGCAAACTGGATAATCGTCGCAAAAAGACTGCGTCGTTTTTCAAAAGTCGCAGGCGACTCCATTACCCTTCCGCAATATCTGACAAACCGCTTTGCTTCAAGCAGTCCTATACTTAAAATCGTTTGTGCTGTTATATTTTTAATCAGTTTTACTGTTTACGTTTCTTCCGCATTTGTTGCAGGTAAAAATGTTATGTGTGCAGTAATTCCTTGGTTTGCAGAGCGTGAAATATTTGCTATGGCTATTTTTGCCCTACTTATTCTCGTTTACACCTTTTTAGGCGGTTACAAGGCTGTTTGTTGGACCGATTTTTTTCAGGGTCTTTTAATGTTGATAGCGCTCCTTGCTGTACCGATTATCATGATGGCGGCAGGAAACTTTGACTCAGCCTACAGTGGTGCTTTTGCTGATGGCATAACAGCTTTTGGCACCAATCCCTTCACTGCCGACTGGCGTGAAATCGTTACCGGTCTTTCTTGGGGATTAGGATATTTTGGTATGCCTCATATAATAGTTCGTTTTATGTCAATCGAAAAACCCTCAATGGTGAAAAAATCGGCAACTGTTGCTATAATCTGGGTAGTTATTACTCTGGGTGCTGCAATAGCTTTGGCAATATTGGCTAGAACCTTTATTTTGAAAGACGGTACATCTGTTGCCGCATTACTTATTCCGTCTAACAATCAACAGAATATTTTTATAACTGTTGTTCAAAATATATTCCCCGGATTTATCGCAGGACTTTTACTTGCCGCTATAGTAGCTGCATCTATGTCAACTGCCGACTCTCAGCTGCTGGTAGCCTCATCTTCTTTTACCAGCGACCTTTATAAGCCACTTATTCGCAATAACAAAGCAACCGAAAAAGAGATTTTATGGATAGGTCGTATAGTTGTACTTATTGTTTCTTTGGTCGCTTTCTTGATTGCCGCTACGGGTGTTAAGGACGATAAGAGCTGGGCGAACGATATTATGTCGATGGTTGAAAACGCCTGGGGTCTGTTCGGTGCCTCCTTTGGTCCCGTTGTTATACTTTCTCTCTTCTGGCGCAGATTCAACTATGCAGGAGCTTGTGCAGGTATTGTAACGGGTGCAGTAGTGGATATCGCTTGGCTCCTTCTTTTCACCGATACAATTATACCGGCTGCTATCACTCCTACCGGAATCTACGAAATATTACCCGGATTTATAGCGGGTACTTGCGCATCGGTCATAGCATCTCTTGTAACCAATCCGCCTTCAAAAGAAGTTGATGATATTTTTGCTCGGGCTACTGACAAAGCTATCGACGACTAAATACTACAAAAATTATATAAACGAAGCC
>JAGAZW010000099.1 GCA_017939855.1 Clostridia bacterium
GCAACAAGCAGTCAGCCCTTAATTTTCTGGAAGAAAAAATGACGGCATTTTTTGAGCTTATCCCCTGCCATATAAAAACTTTTGGTCATTATCCTCCTTGGGAATTTAAGTCGGATTCTTCTTTACAGCAGCTATATAAAAATGTCTATGCTGAACATTTCGGTTTTGATGTAAAAACTCAAGCGCTACACGCAGGTCTTGAATGTGGTGTGTTCGCTCATAAAATCAAAGACCTTGACTGTATTGCAGTGGGTCCTAATATCCATGATGTTCATACTGTCAACGAGAAATTAAGTATTTCTTCTGTAAAAAATTTTTATAAGTTGCTTATTAAAGTTTTAGAAAAAAGTATTTAATTGTTGCTTTAAAAAATTTTTTATGATAGAATATTTAGGATATCGTCGCTTTATGCGATAACAAAAAGCCCATTCGGGCAAAAGGAGAGAATATGGATAATAAGAACAATTTTAAACCTTATATCCCGGCAGAAAAAATTACCCCCGAAATTACGGTTACCTCAATTATAATGGGTATCCTTCTGGCAGTTGTATTTGGTGCTGCAAACGCATACTTAGGACTCAGAGTCGGTATGACGGTTTCGGCATCAATTCCCGCAGCGGTTATTGCTATGGGTGTTATCCGAATACTTATGCGCAGAAACTCAATTCTCGAAAGCAATATTGTACAAACAGCAGGCTCCGCAGGTGAATCTTTGGCGGCAGGTGCCATTTTCACCCTCCCTGCTCTTTTCCTTTGGGCAGCTGAAGGAAAAATGGACAAGCCTAATCTTTTAGAGATCACCCTTATCGCCCTCATAGGCGGTTTGCTTGGTGTATTCTTTATGATTCCTCTAAGAAATGCACTAATAGTTAAAGAGCACGGTGTTCTCCCATATCCCGAAGGTACTGCTTGTGCTGAGGTGCTTTTAGCAGGCGAAAAGGGCGGCTCCAGCGCATCAACGGTTTTTGCCGGTATGGGCTTTGCCGCCGCAGTTAAATTTATAATTGACGGTTTAAAAGCAGTATCAGGCGAAGTATCAGGCAAAATTAAAGGCTTTGCCGGAGAAATTGGCACTCAGATTTATCCTGCGGTTATGAGCGTTGGATATATTTGCGGACCGAAAATCTCCTCTTATATGTTTGCAGGCGGTGTTCTAAGTTGGCTTGTAATTATTCCTATTATTGTGTTTTTTGGTGCAGACATAACCCTTTATCCCGGCGATGCTCCCATACGCGAAATTTTTGCTGAGGGAGGCGCTAGTGCTATATGGAGCACATATATAAGATATATCGGTGCAGGCGCACTTGCTGCAGGCGGTATTATAAGCCTTATCAAATCCCTCCCCCTCATCATTAAAACCTTTGGCGGTGCAATGAAGGGTCTTACTGGTGGTGCTTCCACCTCGACACTGCGTACCGATAGAGAAATCAATATGAAGGTAGTTATTATCGCTATTGTGATTTTAACCCTTCTTGTCTGGTTGGTTCCTGCAATCCCTGTTTCCCTCTTAGGCGCTGTTATAATCGTTATTTTCGGTTTCTTCTTTGCTACTGTTTCTTCCCGTATGGTAGGTCTTGTGGGAAGCAGTAACAACCCGGTTTCCGGTATGGCTATTGCAACACTTCTTATTGCGACACTTCTTTTAAAGGTTACCGGCAGTGACGGTATAGGTGGTATGGAAGCTGCTATTGCAATTGGATCGGTTATTTGTATCGTTGCGGCAATCTCGGGCGACACCTCCCAAGACCTTAAAACCGGTTATCTTTTAGGCGCTACCCCTAAAAAACAGCAAATTGCCGAAGTTTTCGGTGTTGTGGCTGCAGCTCTCGCCATAGGCAGCACACTATATCTTCTTGATTCCGCTTGGGGCTTTGGTTCCGACCAGTTAGGTGCTCCACAAGCAACTCTCATGAAGCTCATCGTTGAGGGTGTTATGGGTGGCAAACTCCCCTGGACACTCGTATTTATAGGCGCATTTATCGCAGTAGTTGTTGAGCTCATAGGCATACCCGTTCTTCCCTTTGCTATTGGCGTTTATCTGCCCGTTCAGCTTAACGCATGTATTATGGTGGGCGGTATTGTCCGCTTAATTCTTGATAAAATCAAGCGTCCCGAAAAACAGAAAAAGGCTATTATAAACGACGGCATTCTTTTCTGTTCGGGTATGATAGCAGGTGAAGGTCTAGTGGGTATTATATTAGCAGTCCTTGCAATATTCGGTGTTGATAAGATGATTGATCTTTCATCAAAGCTAGGCATTCCCGCCACTGTATCAAATATCGGCGCTTTGATACTTTTCGGCATCGTTATTCTTACCCTTTTCAAGTTCACACTTTGGAAAAAACGCAAAGAAACAGATGAAGACTAAATCTAATTTTCTTGAAAAAGTGCCCGTTCGCAATGTCTCTGAATGGACTGCCGATGAAAAGGGAATCGTAACACTTAATATTCACAACAAAGGACTTTTCAATAAAATCGCTCAAACACTTTTCAAAAAGCCAAAAATAAGTTATGTACATCTAGATGAAATGGGAAGTTTTATTTGGCCACTGATAGATGGAAAAATCAATATCATCAATATTGGGAAAGCTGTAGAAGAGCATTTTGGAGAAAAAGCAAACCCTTTATATGAAAGACTGGCAAAATATCTTAAAATATTAGAAAGCTACAATTTCATAAAATTTGTATAAGTGAAAGCCGATAGATTTTTGCTAATCTATCGGCTTTAAATGTTTCAATAAGAATTTAGAACTATTAAATTAAAATCCTCACTCCGAAGAATGAGGATTTTTTGGTGGACCAGCAGGGACTCGAACCCCGGACCAACCGGTTATGAGCCGGTTGCTCTAACCAACTGAGCTACTGGTCCTCGTTTTTAAAATAATCGTTGCCGTTTTAGACCGGCAACGATTATTTTATCATTAAATACCTATTTTGTCAATAACAAAATATCAAATTTTTGTTTTTATTTTTAATCGTTGAAAAAATCTTTGACCTTATCTAAAAAGCCTTTGCGTTTTTTATAGTTTTTATCGTCTGTTGCGGTATCAAAGTCCCTTAATTTTTCCTTTTGAGATTTGCTTAGGTCCTTTGGTACCTCAACTATGATTTTAACGTATTGGTCGCCCTTCCCGGAATAGTTTAAACGTTGTATTCCCTTGCCACGAAGTTTAAATTCATCTCCGGGCTGTGTGCCTTCATGAATGGTAAATTTAACTTTACCTTCCAAGGTCGGAACGACTATTTCTGCTCCTAAAGCCGCTTGAGTGAAGGTTATGGGTATCTCACAGAAGACATCATAACCTACACGCTCAAATATTGGATGCGGACGAACATTAACGCTGATTCGAAGATCTCCTGAGGGACCTCCGTTGACACCGGCATCGCCACCGCCACGAACACTTATTACCTGACCGTCATCAATACCTGCGGGTATTTCAACTTCTCTTTCGACTGTATGGCGTATTCTGCCCTTCCCTGCACACTTACGGCAAGGATTGTCAATGATTTTACCCGACCCATTACAGTTATGACAAACACTCTGAGTTTGCATTTGACCAAAGGGTGTACGCTGAACCGTTGATACCTGTCCGGAGCCGTGACAAACAGGACATGTTTTCACATTACTGCCTGCCGCAGAACCCGAACCGCCGCAATCGGGACAGTTGTCTATTTTGGTTACCTTAACGGTTTTTTTACATCCCTTTGCCGCCTCTTCAAACGAAATATTAACAGCACTTGAAGCATCATTTCCACGTCTTGGAGCGTTCGGGCTTTGACGCCTTCCACCACTAAAACCGCCTCCAAAGATGCTGCCGAAAATATCACCTAAATCGCCGAAGTCTCCAAAACCGCCGAAACCGCCAAAACCACCGCCTTGACCGGCTCCGAAATTCGGATCAACACCCGCATGGCCGAACTGATCGTAACGAGCTCGTTTTTCTTTGTCTGAGAGAACCTCATAAGCTTCATTTACTTCTTTGAAGCTTTTCTCTGCCTCGGCATCACCTGGATGAAGATCAGGATGATATTTTTTAGCTGCTTTTCTGTATGCTTTTTTGAGGTCATCATCATTTACTGATTTATCAACACCTAAAACCTCATAATAATCTCTTTTATTTTCGGGCACAAGCAATTCTCCTACAAACAGAATATGTACTCTTAGGCGGAAGAATTATCTTCCGCCCAATATTCTGATATAATTATTTGTTGTTATCATCTACATCGGTGAAGTCAGCTTCATACACATTAGAGTCGGCTGCAGTTTCGCCCTGAGGAGCACCGTTTGCCGCATTCTGTGCTTCTGCTGCTGCCTTGTAAACCTTTTCACTTATTGCGTAAATTTCCTTTTGGAGTTCTTCCTGACGAGCCTTGATAGCATCGAGATCTTCTCCCTTGAGAGCTTCTTTTAGAGCCTCTTTTGCAGATTCGATTTTAGCTTTTTCCTCTTCGGTAAGCTTATCACCGAGCTCTGAAATTGTCTTTTCGGTTTGATAAATCATTTGGTCGGCATTATTGCGAACATCAACAGCTTCTCTGCGCTTTTTATCTTCAGCAGCATAAGCTTCCGCTTCTTTAACCGCCTTATCAATATCGTCCTTAGACATATTTGTACTTGCGGTGATCGTAATATCGTTTTCCTTGCCGGTGCCTAAATCCTTTGCAGATACATGAACTATACCGTTGGCATCTATATCAAAGGTTACTTCAATTTGAGGGATTCCTCTCGGAGCAGGAGCAATACCATCAAGGTGGAATACACCTAATGTCTTATTATCCTTAGCAAATTCTCTTTCACCCTGAAGAACATGCACCTCAACAGAGGACTGACCGTCCGCAGCAGTTGAGAAAATCTGGCTTTTCTTGGTGGGAATGGTTGTGTTCCTTTCGATTACTTTTGTAGAAACACCGCCCATAGTTTCGATACCCAAAGAAAGCGGGGTTACATCGAGAAGGAGAAGGCCTTTAACATCGCCGCCTAAAACGCCTGCTTGAAGTGATGCTCCAAGTGCTACACACTCATCGGGGTTGATACCCTTAAAGGGTTCTTTACCCATAAAGCTCTTAACTGCTTCTTGTACTGCGGGAATTCTTGAAGAACCGCCTACCATCAAAACCTTGTTTATTTCGCTCTTATCGAGTCCGGAATCAGATAATGCCTGACGAACAGGTCCCATTGTTGCCTCTACTAAGTCAGCGGTAAGCTCATTAAACTTCGCACGTGTGAGGGTGGTTTCAAAGTGTTTTGGACCTGTAGAATCGGCGGTAATGAAGGGAAGATTAATGTCCGCAGTGGTCATACCCGAAAGGTCAATCTTTGCCTTTTCTGCAACTTCCTTAACTCGCTGCATAGCCATCTTATCGCCCGAAAGGTCTATACCCTGCTCTGCTTTGAAGGTGGCAACGATGAAATCCATTATTCTTTTATCAAAGTCGTCGCCACCGAGCTTGTTATTACCGGCAGTAGCAAGAACTTCCTGAACACCATCACCCATTTCGATTACAGAAACGTCGAAGGTGCCGCCGCCTAGGTCATATACCATTACTTTTTGGTCGTCTTCTTTATCAATGCTGTAAGCAAGGGCGGCAGCGGTAGGCTCGTTTATAATTCGCTTAACCTCGAGACCTGCAATTTTACCTGCATCCTTTGTTGCCTGACGCTGAGCATCGGTAAAGTATGCCGGAACGGTGATAACTGCTTCACTTACCGTCTGACCGAGATAGCTTTCTGCATCCGCTTTTAACTTCTGGAGAATAATTGCAGAAATTTCTTGAGGGGTATATTTTTTGCCATCAATTTCGACGGTATAATCTGTACCCATTTCACGCTTAATAGAGCTAATAGTTCTATCGGGGTTGGTGATAGCCTGACGCTTTGCAACCTGACCTACCATTCTCTCACCTGTTTTTGAAAACGCAACAACAGAAGGTGTTGTTCTGCTTCCTTCAGCATTTGCAATAACTACTGCCTCACCGCCTTCCATAACGGCAACGCAAGAGTTTGTTGTACCTAAATCAATACCAATAATTTTTCCCATAATAGTTTTCCTCCGAAAAAATTTATATTTTATATTTTAATTTAATTTGCTACTTTAACCATTGCTGCACGGATAACCGTATCTCCTAGCTTATAACCCTTTTGAAGTACTTCGACAATTACATTTTCGCCTTGAGTTTCATCTTCAATATGCATTACTGCTTCGTGCAAATTTGGATCAAAGATATCTCCCGGCTTTGCAATTTCCGAGATTTCGAGGGTTTCCACTATCGACGAAAATTGCTTAACAATCATTTCAATACCCTTTAAGTAATCAGCGCTCTCTTTGTCAGCCGCTTTGGCCCTGTCAATATTGTCGATTATCGGCAGAAGCTTTTTAACAACACTTGCCTTGGCAAACTCGCTTATCCCTGCTTTTTCACGATCAGTACGCTTTTTGTAGTTATCAAACTCCGCAGCTGTACGTGCAAGTAAATCAGATTTTGCTTCAAGCTCCGCCTTGAGCACATCAAGCTCTTGATCTTTTTTGTTTTTTTTCTTTTCTTTTTTTGGAGTCTCAGCTTCTCCTGCCTCAACCTCGACCTCAGATGTCTCGTTTTTAACTTCATCTGCCATTTAAAATCAATCCTCCATATCATAAGCTACCGACGTCATAATTTGGGACAGACGTGAAGCTGTATATTCTATACTTGGTATTACTTGATCATAAAGAATTCTATCGGGACCGATAATCCCAATCTTACCGCATTTTTTACCTTTATAGCTATAGTCAGTCAATACCAACACCTTGCCAAAAAGTTCAGAATACGGAAAGTCCGAACCGAAAACAACTGTATTTTCAGTTTTAAGCAAGGATAAAAAGGTGTCATTTCGTCGAATTAAATCAATAATTCTTCTTGCATGGTCTTCATTGCAAAAGTTGTAAAGCTTGGAGCTCCCGACTATACTAACATCGGACTTAGCACTACTATTTACCATTTCAAAAAGCTCTGTGAAAACAGGCATAAGCTCAAAGCTAAAAGGTGCTGATATTACTGTATTCTGCAAAAATACAGGAGTAAATTCAGATAAGGATTTTCCGCTTAATCTTTGCTTTGCAAAATTTAAAAAACCATCTAAAATTTCAGCTTTAATAATGCTTTTAAAATGGCACACCCGACTTAAAGTTCTTCCGTCTGAAGTTACAATCAGCAAAACCGCCGAACGCTTACTAAAAGGCAACAACTCAATCTGACGAAGTATAACATCGTCTCCTACTATATAACTGCAAATTGCCGGATACCCTACAATGTCGCTTAAATACCCTGCTACAACCTTTGGGATGTTTTGGGATTCACCCGAAACCGAAAGCACCTTTGAATCAATATAACTCTTGGTAGTATTGCCCAATTCAATAGGTTTCATCAAAGAATCTACATAAAACCTATAAGCACTACTTGTTGGAATTCTTCCTGCCGAAGTATGAGGTTGGGCAAGAAATCCCCACGCACACAACTCGTTCATTTCGTTTCTTAAAGTGGCGGATGACGGAGCATTATCCATAAGACTCATAAGAATCTTTGAGCCAATGGGCTGACCTGTTTCAATGTATGCCTTTACGATCGCTGAAAGCACCGCTTTCTTTCTGGGCGTGAGTTCCGTTTCCCCCACCTCCTATTTTCAATTAGCACTCTAACACTTTGAGTGCTAACAACTATTATTATATTCACTTTTTTCCAAAAGTCAATAGTTTTTGCGAAAAAGTTTGACTTTCCCTGACCTTTTAACAAACTGTTCATTTTTGCCTTTATTTTTACTTAAGATTATAGTATAATATAGAAAACGATTTTCCGAGGTTTGTGTATGTTTAAAAGTGTTTATGTAGAAATAGGAAATATATGTAATCTAAACTGCTCGTTCTGTCCCACACTCAAAAGAGCGCCTCTGCAAATGACCTCGAAGCAGTTTGAGCATATTTGTCGCTCACTGATAGGGTTTACCGATAATCTATTTTTACACGTAATGGGTGAGCCGCTTCTTCACAAAGATTTTGACGATATTTTAGGTATCGCTGCCTTATACGGATACAAGGTCAACATTACCACCAACGGAACATTGCTAAAAAACAAGCAAAGTGTTATTCTTTCCTTTGCTGACAACATACACAAAATCAGCTATTCGCTCCATTCCTTTGAAGCTAATCAAAACGGTTTTAATATTGACGAATATTTAGATTCTGTTTTCGCCTTTTCCAAAAAGGCGGCACAAAAGGGTATTTACAATGTCTTCAGACTATGGAATCTTGATACAAGTGAAAAAACGGGTGCGAACCTTAAAAATAAGTATATAAAAACAAAGCTCCATACTGTCTTCAATGAGGAATGGCAAAAACGCTGGAGAGGTTACAGGGTGTGCAAAAATATATTTTTAGAATATGACGGTATTTTCACCTGGCCTGGTGAGAGCAAGGCAGAAACAACAGATACAGGTTTTTGTCACGGACTTATTGACCAGATTGCTATTCTTGCAGACGGAACCGTTGTTCCATGTTGCCTCGACCATAACGGAGAAATTGATTTAGGTAATATATTCCAAAAGAATCTAAAAGATATACTTTCAGATTCAAGAGCTGCTCAAATGCGAGAAAATCTATTTAAAGGGAAATTAACAGAGGATTTGTGTCGAAAATGCACCTACGCAAAGAGATTTAAACGATAAAAACGCTCCGAAGCAATTTAGCTTCGGAGCATAAATTTTTATTAAAGTTTTGAAATGGTTTCCATTAGGTAATCAGAAAATTCTGCGCCGGTTGCGCCGTCTTCGTGGCCGGTGATAACAAACTTTTTATCAAGTTCGGTGCAGATATGAAGGGCTTTACCTAACTTGTCCGCCTTTTCACCAAAACCGATATGGCGAAGAAGCATTTCGGTGGCTTTAAACATACTTGTTGGATTAGCATACTTGCCTCTGCCCTGCTCTATCATTCGAGGGGCTGAGCCGTGAATTGCCTCAAACATAGAATATTCGTCACCTAAGTTCGCACTACCGGCAGTGCCTACGCCACCTTGAATCTGAGCTGCTTCATCGGTGATGATATCGCCGTAGAGGTTAGGAAGAACGAATACCTGAAAGTTTGAACGAACACGCTCATTTACGAGGTTTGCGGTCATAATGTCAATATACCAGTCTTCCGCTGTGATTTCAGGGTAATCCTTTGCAACCTCGTGGCAAAGCTCGGAAAACTTACCGTCGGTTTTTTTCATAATATTAGCTTTGGTTACTATTGCGACATTAGTTTTGCCGTTCTTTCTTGCATACTCAAATGCAGCTCGTGCTATACGACGGGTACCTTCGTTTGTGGTAACCTTAAAGTCGAATGCCAGTGTATCGGGAATTTCAACCCCACGAGAACCTAAAACATATTCACCTTCAGTATTTTCTCTAAAAAAGGTCCAATCAATGCCAAGCTCAGGAACACATACAGGACGAACATTCGCATAAAGGTCAAGCTCTCTTCTCATCGCAACATTTGCACTTTCGAGTGTGCCGCCCTTAAGCGTTGTAGTCGGAGCCTTTAAAACAACATTACAAGCCTTAATTTCGGCAAGAACATCATCGGGGATTGCCTTGTTGTGTGCTACTCTGTTTTCAATGGTAAGTCCCTCGATCGTACGAAGCTCTACCTTACCTGCTGCAATTTCATCCTTTAAGATAAACTGCAAAACTCTCTCAGATTCGGCGGAAATAATGGGACCTATGCCGTCGCCGCCGCATATACCTATAATAATTTTATCAAGCTTCTGATAATCGGTAATCTTTTTTTCGCTTTCCATCTTTCTTTGCCTTGCTATCTGCTCGGTAAGAATACTTCTGAACTGTTCTACTGCTGAATCAATATACTGCTGCATAAAATTCATCCTTCCTTTGTGAAAGCAAGTAAGCCACCTGCTTTAAGAATTTTTTTCTGACGGTCGGTGAAAGAACAAACAAGCTCAAACTTTTGACCGGTAGTTTCATCGTTAAGAATTATTGTACCACTTTCCATACCTGCAAATATATTACTCATAGAAAGCATATCACCCTGATTTAATTTATCATAATCTTCAGGATTTTTGAATGTTA